>CAZDRS010000176.1:0-5364 GCA_964507585.1 uncultured Dechloromonas sp. | reverse complement strand
CAGGATTTCGCCGATGTGATGGAAGAAATGCAGCAGGCCGGCTATGCCTTCAAGGCCGAATGGTTCGCACCGCACTTCGAGTTCCGCTTCCCGAAATATGGCGATTTTGCCGTCAAAGGCATCGAGTTCGAGCTGCGTCACGCCCTCGAACCCTGGCACGTCATGGGCGAGGAGGGGGCGCCCGGCGGCACGGTGCGCTACGTCGATTCCTCGGTCGAGCGTGTCCAGGTCAAGATCAAGGGCATGGCGCCGGATCGCTATGTGCTGACCTGCAACGGCCAGCCGGTGCCGCTGACCAACACCGGTACCAACGGCGAGTTCGTTGCTGGCGTGCGCTACCGGGCGTGGCAGCCGGCGTCCTGCCTGCATCCGACCATCGGCGTGCATGCGCCGTTGGTATTCGACATCGTCGATACCTGGATGCAGCGTTCGCTGGGCGGTTGCCAATACCACGTCGCGCACCCCGGCGGCCGCAATTACGATGTCTTCCCAGTCAATGCCTACGAGGCTGAAAGCCGCCGCCTGGAGCGCTTCTTCCGCTTCGGGCATACCCCGGGCAAGGTGGTCGCCAAGGCGACGGAAATCAGTGCCGAGCATCCGTTTACGCTAGACTTGCGGCGTTTCTGACCCCGATTCGCCCCCAATTTGCGCCAGTTTCCGGCCGGAAATCTGTTGATTCCGGCCGCAGCGCATGACAAGAGGCTCAATGGCCCGCACGCTTCTCGCCATCTACCCCCATAGCCCCCGCCGCTACGACGAAATGTTGTCGGCGGACGGCGCTGTCCGCCCCCATTGGCGGCAGTTCTTCTCCCACCTCGACGCGGTGGCGCCCGACGAAATGCGCCAGCGCCTGGAGTTCGTCGACCGCCGCATTCTCGAAAACGGCGTTACCTACAACGTCTATGCCGCGCCGGACGGTGCCGACCGCCCCTGGGCGCTCGACCCCGTGCCCTTGATCATCCCGCCCGAGGAATGGGCCGAGGTGTCGGCTGCCGTGGCGCAGCGCGCGGCCCTGCTCAATGCCATCCTGGCCGATCTCTACGGCCCGCAGACGCTGCTTGCCGAGGGCCTGTTGCCGCCGGCGCTGGTCTACGGCCAGCACGGCTACCTGTGGCCCTGCCACGGCATCAAGCCGCCCGGCGACATCTGGCTGCACAGCTACGCCGTCGACTTGGCGCGCTCGCCGAATGGCCAGTGGTGGGTCATTGCCGACCGTACGCAGGCGCCTTCCGGGGCCGGTTACGCGCTGGAAAACCGGCTGATCGTGTCGCGCGTTTTCCCGGAAATGTTCCGCGACCTGCGCGTCCAGCACGTTGCCGACTTCTTCCGCGCCAAGCAGGAGGGCCTCACGGCGCTGGCGCCGGTCGAGGGTGACGAGCAGCCGCATATCGTGCTGCTGACGCCGGGGCCGTACAACGAAACCTATTTCGAGCACGCCTACCTGGCCCGCTACCTCGGCTACCCGCTGGTCGAGGGGCAGGATCTGACGGTGCGTGGCGACACGGTGTACCTGAAGACCCTGCGCGGTCTGAAGCGGGTACATGTCATCCTGCGTCGACAGGACGACAGTTATTGCGATCCGCTCGAACTGCGTGGCGAATCGGCACTCGGCGTGCCTGGCCTGCTCAACGTGGCGCGGGCTGGCCGGGTGGTCATTGCCAATGCGCTGGGCAGCGGCCTGCTCGGCTCCGGCGCCCTGATGGGCTTCCTGCCCGCCATCTGCGAACGCCTGTTGGGCGAGAAGCTGATGATGCCGTCGGTGGCGACCTGGTGGTGCGGTGAGAAACCCGCGCTGGAGTACGTCAAGAAGCATTTCGACGACCTGGTCATCAAGCCGGCCTATCCGACCCAGCACATGGATCCGGTGTTCGGGCACGACCTGAAGGGCGAGGAAAGGGCCGAACTGCTGCGCCGCATCGAAGCCCGGCCGCACGCCTATGTTGCGCAGGAAATGGTCGAACTGTCGCAGGCCCCGACCTGGAGCCGCGCCCACGAACGCCGCCTGCTGGCCCGGCCGGTTGGCCTGCGTGCCTATGCGGTAACGACGCCGGACGGCTACGCGGTGATGCCGGGCGGCCTGGCCCGTGTCGGTACGGCCGGCAATACGCGCATCATCTCGATGCAGCGCGGCGGCGCCTCGAAGGATACCTGGGTACTGACCAATGGCCCGGTCAGCGATTTCTCGCTGCTCAAGCCCTCGGTCGGTGTGCGCGACCTGGTGCGTTCCGGCGCCAACCTGTCGTCGCGGGTGGTCGAGAACCTGTTCTGGCTCGGCCGCTATTCCGAACGCTTCGACGACAGCGCCCGCATGCTGCGTGTCGCCCTGGGGCGTGTCGTGGTTGCCGGCGGCGGCAAGACGCCGGCCGTCATCGCGGCCATGGAACTGGCCCGCCGGCTCGGCGTGCTGCCCGAGCCCGATGAGGACAACCCGGTCAAGGACGGCAGCGAGCACGTGCTGCTCGAAGCCATCTACGACCCCGAGCAGCCGGGCAGCCTGGCCGGCAACATCCGCAGCCTGATGTGGGCGGCAACCCATGTGCGCGAGCGACTGTCGCTCGACCACTGGCAATCGCTGAGCCGTTTGCAGCGCGACCAGCAGGCCGTGCTCAAGAAGCACCCGACCCTGACCGAAGCCATTGCCTTCCTCGATCGCGTGCTAGGCGTGTCGTCGTCGCTGACCGGTTTTGCCATGGACAACATGACGCGCGACGACGGCTGGCGCTTCCTGATCATCGGCCGCCGGCTGGAGCGCCTGTCCTTCCTGGCCCAGTCCATCGCCCATTTCCTGACCATGGAGGCCGCCAGCGGGCCGGAGTCGCTCGACTGGTTGCTCGACCTGATGGATTCGATCATCACCTACCGTTCGCGTTACTCCCGCTCACCGGAACTGCTGCCGGTCATCGACCTGCTGGTCTTCGACGACAGCAACCCGCACGGCGTGCTGTTCCAGGCCAGCGTGCTGATGCGCTACCTCGAACGCATGGGGCGCGAACTGGGGGCCGGCTTCGAAGGCGACCTGACCGCGGCCATCGAGCGCCTGCGTGCCTTCGACCTCGGCAAGCTCGAACACCTGCCCTTTGGCCGCAGCTACAACGCCGCGCCCTGTCGCGAACTGGCCGAGCTGCTGCACCAGCTCGATGCTGCCGCCAACCAACTCTCCGACTGGCTGGGCATGCGCTATTTCACCCATGTCGGCGATGTCAGCCGGCAGACGATGGCTTTGTAACCATGTCCGCCGTCCGTTACCACGTCCTGCACGAAACCCGCTACGACTACGGCAGCCCGGTTTCGCTGTCGCAGCAGCAACTGCACCTGTCGCCGCGCATCCTGGCCTGGCAGCAGGTCGAGGAGCAATGCGTCGATATCGAGCCAACGCCCAGCTGGCGGCGCGACGGCCTCGACGCCTTCGGCAATCCGGTGACCTGGATAGCCTTCCATGCGCCGCATGACAGCCTGCTCATCCGCTCGGTGATGACCGTCGCCGTCGAGCCGCACCTGCCGGGCGATCTCGAAGACTCGCCGCCGTGGGAGGCCGTGCGCGACCGCCTGGCCTACGATTCGACCGATCCGCAGGCGGCAGACCTCGATGCCACTCGCTTCCTGTTCGAAAGCCCGCACGTCCGCATCAAGCACGAACTGGCCGACTACGCCGCCGACTGCTTCCCGCCCGGCCAGCCGCTGCTGCTCGGTGTCCAGGCATTGATGGCGAAGATTTTCAGCGAATTCACCTTCGATCCGGAGGCAACCACCGTTTCCACCCCGGTGCTCGAAGTGCTCGAAAACAAGCGCGGTGTCTGCCAGGACTTCGCCCACCTGATGATCGCCTGCCTGCGCGCCATGGGCCTCGCCGCGCGCTACGTCAGCGGCTACCTGCTGACCCGCCCGCCGCCCGGCAAGCCGCGCCTGATCGGCGCCGACGCCTCGCACGCCTGGGTTTCGGTGTATGTGCCGGGCAGCGAATACGGCTGGGTCGATTTCGACCCGACCAACAACCTGCTGCCCGATACCGAGCACATCACGCTGTCCTTCGGCCGGGATTTCTCCGACATCTCGCCGCTGCGCGGCATCATCCTCGGCGGGGGCGGAGCCGAGCCGGAAGTGGCCGTTACCGTCTTCCCGATCGACGAGGAAGAAATTCCGGAGGAACTCTCGGCCGCCATCGAAGCACGAAAGGGCCAGGGATGAAGAACGCCGCAGGCGAATGGCCCACCCCATGAGCAAACGCGTTGCCATCATCGGTGGTGGCCCGGCCGGACTGATGGCGGCCGAGGTGCTGTCGGCCGATGCCGGCTTGCAGGTCGATGTCTACGACGCCATGCCCTCGCTCGGCCGCAAGTTCCTGATGGCCGGCAAGGGAGGCATGAACATCACGCATTCCGAGCCGCTTCCCGATTTCGTCAGCCGTTACGGCGCGCGGGCCGGGCAGGTCGCTCCCTGGCTCGACGCCTTCGGCCCGCAGGCCCTGCGCGACTGGATACACGGCCTCGGTATCCAGACTTTCGTCGGCACGTCGGGGCGTGTCTTCCCCACCGAGATGAAGGCCGCACCGCTGCTGCGCGCCTGGTTGCACCGGCTGCGCAGCCAGGGCGTGCATTTCCACGTCCGCCACCGCTGGCTGGGCTGGAGCGATGCAGGCTTGCGCTTTGCCACACCGGCCGGCGAACTGGCTGTCCAGGCCGATGCCGTGCTGCTTGCCCTGGGCGGCGGCAGTTGGGCCAAGCTCGGTTCGGACGGGGCCTGGGTGCCGCTCCTGCGCGATTCCGGCATCGATGTGGCGCCGCTCAAGCCGGCCAACTGCGGTTTCGATGTCGCCTGGTCGCCGTATTTCAGCGAGCGTTTCGCCGGCCAGCCGGTCAAGCCGGTGGTTGCTACCTGTTCGGGCCAGACCCGGCAAGGCGAATTCAACATTACCGCCACCGGCATCGAGGGCGGCCTGATCTACGCCCTGTCAGCCCCGCTGCGCGATGCGCTGGAGCAGAACGGCCATGCCACGCTGCAACTCGACCTGGCGCCGGGGCGCAGCGTCGAACGCCTGGCTGCCGAATTGGCCCGGCCCCGTGGCCGCGATTCGCTGGCCAATCACCTGCGTCGGCGGGCCGGTATCGAAGGCGTCAAGGCCGCCTTGCTGCGCGAATGCTGTCCGGCGGAAACGCTGGATGCGCCCGTTGCCCTGGCTGCTGCGATCAAGAACCTGCCCCTGCCGGTAAGCGCCACCCGCCCCATCGACGAAGCGATCAGCACCGCCGGCGGCATCCGCTTTGCCGCGCTCGACGAACATTTGATGGTGCGCGACCACCCCGGGCTGTTCTGTGCCGGCGAAATGCTCGATTGGGAGGCCCCGACCGGCGGCTACCTGCTCACCGC
>CAZDRS010000175.1:0-5368 GCA_964507585.1 uncultured Dechloromonas sp. | reverse complement strand
ACGTCATCAACTACGAACTGCCGCACGTGCCGGAAGACTACGTGCACCGCATCGGCCGCACCGGCCGGGCCGGCAAGATGGGCAACGCCATTTCGCTGGTCAGCGCCCATGAGGTTGGCTATCTGGTCGAGATCGAGAAGCTGATCAAGCGCCCGATCGAGCAGATCGAGGTTGCCGGGTTCGAGCCGGAACCGGAATACGAATATCCCCCGGGCAACAAGCGCAAGCGTTCGGTACCGCCCGCCAAGGCACCGCTGGCACACAAGCCGGAACGCCATGAGCGTAGCGAGCGCGGCGACCGCCGGCCTTCGTCGCGGCGCAACCCGATGATTGCCGCCGACGGCTTTGATTTCAGCAAGCCTTACGAGGAAGCGCCGCGCGGCGAGGTGCCGGATTCGCCGAAAGCCCCGGCCAAGGCCGACCCGCACAAACCGCGCAAGATCGTTGCCGCCCTGCTCGGCGGCCTCGGCCGCAAGTAGGGCTGCAGCGAGCAGGCCATATCAAAACGGCGCCATCCAGGCGCCGTTTTCACATCCAGCCCGGGGAAATCAGCCCCTCGGGTACGGCGTAAATCCAGGCGGTGGCGCCGGCTTCTTGGGCGGCAAGGCTTCGACCAGCTTGATGATGGCCAGCGACAGGTTGTCACCGCCGCCCTTGGCGCGTTGCCGGGCCTTGTCGATCAGGATTTCGCAGCCCTGGCGCGCCGTGTTGTCGGCGACCAGGCTACCGAGTTCCCGTTCGTCGAAATAGCCCCACAGGCCATCCGAACAAAGCACGAAGGAATCGCCGGGCTGCAGCTCGGTCACTTCGTCGAGCGAAACCTTGGGTTCATCCTGCCCACCCAGCGAGGCCAGCAGTACGTTGCGATTGGGGTGGGTGAGCGCCTGTTGCGGGGTGATTTTTCCGGTAGCCACCAGGTGCTCGACATAGGAGTGATCGACCGTGCGCCGCACCAGTTGCTTGCCGCGGAAATGGTAGAGCCGGCTGTCGCCACAATGCCCCCAAGTCACTCGGCCGGGTTGCAGCAGCAGCATGACAGCCGTGCTGTGCGGATCCATTTCGTTCATAAAGCGCGACGCCTTGATCATGGTGTGCGCTTCCCTCATGCTGTTTTCGAGCATGTTCTGCGGGCTTTCATCGGCACCGAGGAAATGATCCAGGTTGGTCTTGGCCGTATGCACGACCTGCTCGGCCGCCAGCGCACCGCCGGTGTGGCCACCCATGCCATCGGCAACCACGGCCAGCGCCACCCCGCGACGCCGGGCGTGCGGCAGGATTGCGACGCGATCCTGCTGTTCCTTGCGGTCTCCCTGATGCTGCGCGGCGCAGGCATCGATTGCTATCGTCATCCCCCCTCCTTGTGGGCGGGAAGGTTATCACGAAAGCGATACCAGCCACCTGACGGCATGGGGCGGCAATGCATCGCCCGATCAGCCGGCATGGGCGCCGCCGTGAAAGCGCTCAAGCACGATGTCGATGAACTCCGGCAAGGTATCGTCGCTCAAGCCCAATTCCGGCAAAACTTCGCCGCGTATGGCGTCCCATTCGTTATTCGGCGTGCGCTGGTCAACGTGGAAGATTTCAACGGCCAGTTCCAGGATGGCAACCATGCTGCGCGCCTCGTGCCCCCCCAGTTCGCCCATGGCGTGGTGATAGCGGATGGCATCGCAGATGAATTCCGGCAGGCACCAATGGCGGGCGACCAGGTAGCCGACGACGCAATGGTCGGCGTTGAACTTGCGGTCTTCCTCGGCGAGGTCGATCCAGACACCGGGTGTACCCAGACGCATGTCGGTGCAATAGGTCGGGAAGCGCTGCATCAACAGCGGCACGCCGCAATCGTGGAAAATGCCGGCCAGGTAGGCTTGGTCAGGGAAAATGTTGCACACGGCGACGCGCTCGTCGGCAATCAGCATGGCCAGCTGGGCGATGGTGTGCGAACGCGCCCAGAAGGCCTCGTAGATCTGGCGGTTCTTCTTCACGTCGCCCAGGCCGGCCAGCGAAATGGCCTGCACGATGTTGAAGGTCTGGCGCACGCCCACGGCGTGCAGGATTTCCTCCACCGTGGTCAGCGGCGGATGCTGCCGGTAGGCGGAGTTGCCAACCACCTTGAACAGGATGGCAGTTAGCCCCGGATCCTGGTTGATGACCTTGGCCAGCAACCGGACATCCATCTCCTTGCGCTGCATCAGCTTGCGCAACTCGTCGAGAACGCGCGGCTGCGGCGGAATCTTCACGCCGCCTTCGAGCAGGCGCTTGATACGGAATGCGCTTTCCGTATCAAGGGATTGCGTGATCTCGAAAACCGAACTACCACCAACGGTGCTGCCACTACGGGTCATGCCAAAGCCTCGTCTATCAATTCGATCCAGTGCCGCACCGGCAAGGCGCTGCCGGCCTGCAGGTGCGTCAGGCAGCCGATATTGGCGGTTGCCACCACAGCCGGGCCGCCGGCATTGAGTGCCGCCAGCTTGTTGTCGCGCAGGCGAGCCGACAAATCGGGTTGCAATACGGAATAGGTGCCCGCCGAGCCGCAGCACAGGTGACTGTCGGCGACCGGCGTCAAATTGTAGCCGGCAGCGAGCAGAAATTCCTCGATCACGCCGCGAATTTTCAGGCCATGCTGCAGCGTGCAGGGCGAATGGAAAGCCAGCTTGCCGCGCACCCGGCTGCCCGGCTTGAGCAAATCGAGCACGGCCGCCTTTTCAGCCACCAGGATGTCGGCCGGGTCGCGGCACAATTCACTGATGCGCAGCGCCTTGGCTGCATAGGCGGGGTCGTCGGCCAGCACGTGGCCGTAGTCGCGCACCTGGACGCCGCAACCGGAGGCGGTGACGACGATGGCCTCGATACCGGCCTCGACATGGGGCCACCAGGCGTCGATATTGCGCCGCATGTCGGCCTTGCCAGCCGCCTGGTCGTTGAGGTGGAAGCGCACTGCGCCGCAGCAGCCGGCCTTGCCCTCCTCGAACAACGTAATGCCGAGCTTGTCGAGCAGACGGGCCGTCGCCGCATTGATGTTCGGCGCCAACGACGGCTGAACGCAGCCGGCCAAAGCCAGCATGCGGCGCCGGTGCCCGCTTGCCGCCGGCCAGGGCCGGCCAGCCGCCTGGGAGGGCGGCAGCTTGTCGGCGAGGGTTGCCGGCAGCAGCGGCTTGACCAGCCGCCCAAGGCTGACCGCCGGGCCGAACAGCGCCGGGTTGGGCAACACCGTCCTGAGCAGGGCGCGCGTCACGGCATCGCCGATACGGCGCGGCAATTTCTGCTCGACTACCGCCCGCCCGACATCGAGCAGGTGGCTGTATTTGACCCCCGACGGACAGGTCGTTTCGCAGGAGCGGCAGGTCAGGCAGCGGTCGAGATGGGTGCGCGTTTTCTCGGTGACCGGCTTGCCTTCGAGTACCTGCTTGATCAGGTAGATACGGCCGCGCGGCCCATCCAGTTCGTCGCCAAGTAGCTGGTAAGTCGGGCAGGTTGCCGTGCAGAAGCCGCAATGCACGCACTTGCGCAGGATTTCCTCGGCCACCTGGCCGGCATGGGTGGCGCGCAGTTCGTCGGTGATTTTGGTATCCATCAGAACTCCGCGTACAAACGGCCGGGATTGAGGATGCCCCGGGGATCGAAGGCTTTTTTCAGGCGCCGATGCAGGGCAAGCAAGGCCGGTGACAGCGGGGCGAAGGCCCCTTCGCGGCAGCGCAGGGATTCCGGTGCCCGGTAGAGCACGGCATGGCCACCGAGACGGGCGGCGGCACCGCGCACCGCGTCCTGTTCGCCGGCATACCAGCGCAGCGCCCCCCCCCATTCGATCGCCCGCAGGCCATCCAGCCCCGGGTCGCCCGCCGCAGACGGCAAGGCCAGGCGCCACAGGATGCTGCCGGTGAAAGCGGCATGCGTCTGCTCGCGCACCGACGTCCAGAGGCTGTCGGCGTCGGCGACAACCGAGCCGCCCAGCTTGCCGGTAGCCGCCTCGACAGCGGCACGCGCCCCAGACAGGCGCAGCCACAGCTTGCCGTCATGCCAGAAGGAAGCCGAAATCGGCAGCGGCTGCCCACCCCACTGGTTCAGATGGGCGATGGCATCGCCGGCCTCCAGCGCGAAGACCAGCGTGCGCTCGGCCACCGGCCTGGGCAGCACCTTCAGCGTCACCTCGGCCAGCACGCCCAGCGTACCCAGGCTGCCGGCCAACAGGCGCGATACGTCGTAGCCGGCGACATTCTTCATCACCTGACCGCCGAAATTGAGCACCTGCCCGCTGCCATCGACCAGCTTTACCCCCAGCACGAAATCACGCACGCCCCCCGCCTGTTGCCGGCGCGGCCCGGACAGACCGGCCGCCACGCAACCGCCGACCGTTGCCCCGGAGAAGCGCGGCGGCTCGCAGGCCAGCATCTGTCCCTGCTCGGCCAGCACCGCCTCCAGTTCGGCCAGCGGCGTTCCGCATTGGGCGGTGATATACAGCTCGGTCGGCTCGTAGGCGACGATGCCGCGATGGCCCGAGACATCGAGTACCTCGCCGGACAGCATGCCGCCGTAGAAATCCTTGCTGCCGGCGCCGCGAATGCGTAGGGGCGTGTGCCGATCGTGTGCCGCCCTGACGGCTTGAACGATGTCGTCGAGCGTCATCAGAAGCGCTCCAGTTCGGGGAATTTGAGTTCGCCGCGATGCACGTGCATGCGGCCATATTCGGCGCAGCGATGCAGGCTGGGCACCGCCTTGCCGGGGTTGAGCAGGCCGCCGTCGTCGAAGGCCGCCTTGACGCGATGGAAAGCCTCCAGCTCCGGCGTCGTGTATTGCACGCACATCTGGTTGATCTTCTCGACCCCGACGCCATGTTCGCCAGTGATCGAACCGCCCAGCGCCACCGACAATTCGAGAATCTCGGCCCCGAAGGCTTCGGCTCGCGCCCACTCGCCCGCTTTGGCAGCGTCGTACATGATCAGCGGATGCAGGTTGCCGTCGCCGGCATGGAAGACGTTGGCGCAGCGCAGGCCGTATTTCTTCTCCATCCCGGCGATGGCCGACAGCATTTCGGCCAGCCGCTTGCGCGGGATGGTGCCGTCCATGCAGTAGTAGTCCGGCGTGATGCGCCCGACCGCCGGGAAAGCCGCCTTGCGCCCGGCCCAGAAGCGCAGGCGCTCGGCCTCCGACTGCGACACGCTGATGTTGCTGGCACCGGCCCGGGTCAGCACCTCGGTGACGCGGGCGATTTCCTCGGCCACCTCCTCCGGCGTGCCGTCCGACTCGCAGAGCAGGATGGCCTCGGCATTCAGGTCGTAGCCAGCCTTGACGAAGGGTTCGACGGCGGCGGTCGCCGGCTTGTCCATCATCTCCAGCCCGGCCGGGATGATGCCGGCGGCGATGATGGCGG
>CAZDRS010000174.1:0-5372 GCA_964507585.1 uncultured Dechloromonas sp. | reverse complement strand
AAACTTTACGGTTATCGGGCCGTTAACCTCTTAGAGGTGACAGGATGAGTACAGGAATTTTCAGTATCGGGGTCAGCGGACTTGCCGCAGCACAAATGGGCTTGCTGGCGACCGAGCACAATGTGGTCAATGCCAATACGGCGGGGTATACCCGCCAGGCAACAGTTCAGGCGACCAATATTGCCATCAACACCGGTGTTGGTGCTATTGGGCAAGGCGTACACGTTCAGACAATCAAGCGCATGTACGACCAGTTCGTCACTGGCCAGGTTGATTCGGCGCAGACGCAGGTCAGCGAACTGGATGCTTTTTATACGCAGGCTAGTCAGATCGATACCATGCTTGCAGATGCCGATGCGGGCTTGTCACCGGCACTGCAAGGTTTCTTCTCCGGAGTGTCGTCGGTTGGTGCCAACCCATCGTTGTTGGCAGCTCGTCAATCCATGTTGGCCTCAGCGCAAACGATGGTTACGCGTTTCCACACGATTGATACGCGGTTGTCCGAGTTGAAGGATCAGGTCAATGGTCAGGTTACCGATGCGGTGTCGCAGATTAATTCCTATGCTTCGCAAATTGCTGATCTGAATCAGCGCATCATCATTTCTCAGAGCAGTTACGGGCAACCCCCGAACGACTTGCTGGATCAGCGCGACCAGTTGGTCAATGAGTTGAATAAACAGATCAAGGTGACGACAAGCACGAATAGCGATGGGAGCTTTAACGTCTATATTGGTACGGGGCAACAATTGGTTGTTGGCGCGAACCATATGGAAATGACGGCGACGCCATCGAGTGCCGATCAAAGTCGCATCGTGGTGGGGCTTAAGACGGCCGGTGGTACTCAGGAACTGCCGGAGTCGATGATTACCGGCGGAAAACTGGGCGGACTGATCGATTTCCGGAGCAACTCTTTGGATCTCGTGGCTAACGAAATGGGACGCGTGGCAGCATCGCTGGCCTTGACCTTCAATGCCCAGCATAGCCTGGGGCAGGATTTGCTCGGCAAGATCGATGGCGATGCGGGCTTCGTTGGTAATTTTTTTACGCTCAGCGACCCGAAGGTGACTGCCAACATGTACAACAAGGGTTCGGGCAGCCTGTCTGCTACCTTTGCTGACCCGGAGAAGCCAACGGCCCCGGATTTCAGCGGCAATTTTTACACCAAATTAACTACGAGCGATTATCAGATTCAGTTTGTCAATGGTTCAGGCGGTTATACGGTTACCAGGCTGGACGATAATACAGTCGTTGGTTCGGGAACGGGGCCGGGGTCGGTCACTTTCGATGGTGTGAAACTGAACATCGCAACCATTGGTGCCAGTGGGGATAAATTCAAGATTCAACCGACGGCTGAAATGGCTCGCAATATCGGCGTCGATACTCGCATTGCTGCTGATCCCCGCCTGATTGCCGCTGCTGCACCGATTCGCGTCAATGTTTCTTCGACCAACACCGGTTCGATGACGATGTCGCAGGGTATTGTTGGTGTTGGTTATACAGCGCCTGCATCGGGAGCGGACATTCCCTTGACGGCAACTGCCACATCCTTAAATGGTATGAATGCGCCATGGAGCGCGGTTTATTCAGATGGTTTGCGCGCTACAGCGACGGCTGGAACGGTACCCGGTACGTGGGATGTAACGTATTCCTATCCGAGTGGGGCTGCGCCAGCTGCAGACATAGGTGTTTCGGGGGCTCAGCTGAGCAAGGGGGGCTTGACGCTTTCGAAGATCACTTTTTCCGAAATGTCCTTTGATATCAACGGCACCCCGGCAGCCGGCGACACATTTACTGTTGCCAAGAATAGCAGTGGTGTTCAGGATAACCGGAACGCCTTATTGTTTGCTCGCTTGCAGACCCAGAATACGGTGAGCGACGGTACGGCAACCTACCAGTCGGCGTATGCAAGACTGGTGGCCGATAACGGTATTCGTACGCGCGAAGCAAAGGTACGGCTCGACGCCCAAACAGCTGTTCTGGATCAGGCAACTTCAGTGCGCGAGTCTCTGTCTGGAGTCAATTTGGACGAAGAGGCAGCAAATATGCTCAAGTACCAGCAGGCTTACCAGGCAGCGTCGAAGATTCTTGAAATTGGAAACAAGATGTTCGACACGATCCTGTCGCTGGGTTGATTAGGGAGTCATATCATGCGTGTTAGTACCGCGATGATTTTTAATACAGGGACGAGTGGTTTGCAGTCCCGTCAGTACGACCTGTACAAGCTGCAGCAGCAACTATCGACAGGGCGTCGTGTTTTAACTCCAGCAGACGATCCGATTGCCGCTTCGGAAGCATTGCAGGTCGCGCAGTCGAGTTCGGTTAATCAGCAATACATGGATAACCAGGGTAATGCCAAGACGGATCTGAATTTTCTCGATACGATCCTTGGCAGCGTTATCGATCAACTACAAAGCGTCAAGGAAAGTGCAGTCCAGGCTGGCAATAGTACTTACAGCCCAGCGCAGCGTGGGATGATTGCCGAAGAGTTGAAGCGTCGCCAGGATAGTTTGCTTGCACTTGGCAATACCCAGGATGGAACGGGTTCATACCTGTTTGCAGGTTTTCAGTCGACGACTAAGCCATTTGAGGAAAATACAAATCGAACTCGCACAGGTACGCCTCTATCCTACAGGCTAGGATTGGGTACCTATATCAACTATAAGGGTGATTCTGGTCAGCATTCCGTTCAGGTCTCTGCATCGCAAGTTACTGCGACTACGGAGAATGGTATGAACGTTTTCATGCAGGTAAAGGATAGCTCAGGCAATGTGGTTCGCCGAAGCCTGTTCGATGGATTGCAAAATTTGATAGACATTCTCGATCCGGCGAGTGGTGTGCCCTACGACACGTCGGCCTACACACAGGCGATGGGTGATCTGACTTCGGCGATCGACCATGTCTCGACAATTCGCGCCTCCGTTGCTGCTCGTCTGCAAACAGTGAGCAGCCTTGCAACTGCCTCCGATGACATAAGTTACCAATACACCAGTCGTTTGTCGGAGCTACAGGATCTCGACTACAACGCAGCTATTTCGAGTTTTGCCAATTACAAGATGCAACTCGATGCGGCGCAGTTATCGTTCAAGCAAATTAGCCAACTCAGCCTATTCAATATCCTATGAAGACGAAGATATCGGTAGGAGTGATTCTTAGCGTTGTATTGGCAGGTTGTTCCAGTACAGGAAGTTCTACTACGCCGCTAATCCCCGATAAAGCTATTCAGTTAACCAAGCATGTTTCGTTGTCGTTGACGACGCTGGCTGCTGGTGCTGCACTGTATGCTTATTACGACCCATTGGCGCCAAACTGGGAAATTGAAGAAGCCAGGTTGAACGACGATACCTTCCGTTTTTCGATGAAGATGAAGCGTTTTCACACCGGTGGCTCGGGTGAGTCGATCCAGATATTGAAGCGTCGTGCCAGCCAGCTTCAGTTGGAGCAGGGGTATGGTAGCTACCAAATCCTTGAGTACAGCGAAGGTATTGATTCGCAGACTACTGGTGCAAGGCGTGTTGCCGAAGGGGTTATTAAACTGGTGCGTCCGCAGCAGGCAGATTCGTTCGGACTCAACTAAGGGTGGGCTGCGGCAGGTATAGCGTAACCGAGCATCGCCTCCATGCCGAGTTCAAAAATACCCTGAAGCGGGGTGGCTAAATAATTCAGGCTGATTGCCAAGGCGATAAATCCTCCCATGATGGTGAGTGGAAAACCTAGGGCAAAGAGATTGAGTTGCGGTGCAGCACGGGTGAGAACCGCCAGAGCTATGTTGGTGATCATCAGCGCCACAATGACCGGCAGGGATAGCAGTAATCCCAGGGAGAAAATTTTGCTACCCAATTCGGCTAAATTCAGCCAGGAGCGCGCGTCGAGTGGCTGGGAGCTGACCGGGATTGTGGAAAAGCTTTGGGCTAGTGTTCCCAGGTAAAGTAAATGCCCATTGAGTGCCATGAACAGTAGTAGTGCCAGGAGACTGATGAATTCAGTAATCACGGGAGTTTGTGCAGAATTCATCGGGTCGTAGAAGGTGGCAAACCCAAGTCCCATCTGGCTAGAAATAAATTCACCCGCCATTTCGTATGCTGTGAAAACGACTTTTGCAGCGAAGCCCATGCCGATGCCAAGCAGCATCTGAAGCCCCATAATCCACAGCCCTTCCAGCGATGCAGGGGGAACTGTCGGCATGGGCGGCAGGCTTGGCGTGATAGCTACCGAGATGGCCAGCCCGACGATTAGTCGTGTTCGCCGTGGAATTCCCGAGGTAGCCCATAGCGGCGCTGTGGCAATGAAGCCAAGTATTCGCGATAGCGGAAAGATAAATGCCACGATCCAGGCATCGATTTGTGCCGAACCGATGCTGATCATGTCGTTAGCCGATCAACTGTGGGATGCTACTGAACAGCCGCTGGATATAGTCGACCAAGTATTGAAGCATCCAGGGGCCGGCCAGCAGAATGACGGCAAACATGGCTATCAACTTGGGAACGAATTGCAGACTGGATTCGTTTAGCTGTGTGGCAGCCTGGAAAATACTGATGATCAGGCCGACGATCAATGCCGTAATCAGCATTGGCGCCGAAATCAGCACAGTCACCTCAATGGCCTGGCGGCCTATTTCCATGACGACGCCCGGTGTCATGGTGAAAAACTCTGCACCAGGGAGCCGATGACCAAGTGCCAGCCATCGACGAGCACGAACAGCATCAGCTTGAAGGGCAGGGAAACCATCACGGGTGACATCATCATCATGCCCATGGACATCAGCATGCTGGCTACCACCATGTCGATGACCAGGAATGGAATGAAGATGATGAAACCGATCTGGAAGGCCGTCTTCAACTCGCTGATCACAAAGGCCGGAACAAGTATGCGGAGCGGGGTATCCTCCGGCTTGTCGATCTTGTCTATTTTGGCGATGCCGGCGAACAGGGCTAGATCAGACTCGCGGGTCTGCTTGAGCATGAATCCACGCATTGGGGCGGCGGCACGCTCGGCAGCCTGCATTACGTTGATTTTGTTTTCCGAAAGCGGCAGATAAGCATCGGTATAAACCTTGTCGAGTACTGGGCTCATTACAAAGAAGGTCAGGAACAGCGACAGCCCCACAATGACCTGGTTGGGCGGCGTCGTTTGCGTACCCAGCGCATGGCGGAGCAGGGACATGACGATCACGATGCGCGTAAAGCCAGTCATCATCAGCACGATGGCCGGGATGAAGGTCAACGCTGTCATCAGCAACAGCGTCTGGATGGTCAGCGAATAGGTCGTACCTCCACCGGCGGCCGGTGTGCTGGTAACCGCCGGTAGGCCACCCGCTGCTTGGGCAAAGGCGAAGCCAGCCGGCAAGAGCAGGATTAGGGCAGTGAGTAGGCGTT
>CAZDRS010000173.1:0-5386 GCA_964507585.1 uncultured Dechloromonas sp. | reverse complement strand
GCGGGTGATCGGCAAAGCGCTCGCCCCGGTAATCGGCCTCCTGCAGCCCGTGGCGTTGGATCATCGTACCCATGGCGCCGTCGAGGACGAGCAGGCGTTGCTGGAGCAGGGATTGGAGTTCGGACGTACGATCAGGCTGCATGGATCACCTCGGCAAAGCAGAAAAACGCCAGGGACGCCGCAAAAACAAACGGCGCCACAAACCGGCTGGGTTTGCGAGCGCCGTTGATCATTGCCGAGCCTGGCCCCGGTTAAGGGTCGCAGCGCTCCTCGGCAGAAGCGTTAGTTTACCGGGGGCTGCCCGGGCTGCCAAGTACGTTGATTTATTTAGCCTTTCGCCGCGACGCGCTTCGAGGTTTTCTTGACCCCGCCGTGGTCGATGTCGAAATGCACCATGAAGTAGGTTTCTTCCATCGGCGGCATGCCTTCAATGCGCCATTCCCAGATTTCTTCGCGCAGGTTGTTGAAGGTTTGCTTGGAGCCCGGCGCACCCAGCAGGCGGCGGATATCGTCCTTGCTCATGCCCTCCCGCACCTTGGCGTAATTGGCGTCGTTGAGCACCTGTTCGACCTTGGCCACGACGTGATCCTGGCCGAAGCTGATCATGTAGCAACTGCTGCCGTTCGGCTGGCGGGCGTATTCCCAGGTGGCCGTACCGTCGTCGTTCCAGTGGATGAAGCCGGGTTCGCCCATCCGCGAGCGGACTTCGGCCTGGGTTGTGACCCCCGGCTTGATTTCCTTCAGATTGACGTAATCGCAGGCCGGCAAGGCGGCAGCGACGATGGCCGAGGCAGCGGCGGAAATCCAGGCGGGCAGCTTCATGCGAACTCCAGGCGAAGGCGAAAGCCAAGTTTACGCCTTCGCCGGCTTGCTTTCATAATATTGGACGTTACTAATTTTCGGATATGCCCATGCAGCACCTCGACCCGCAAGCCGCCTACGATTTCCTGCAGTGCGATTCGCGGGCCGTGTTGGTCGATTGCCGGACGGAAATCGAGCACATGTACGTCGGCTTTCCGGTCGGGGCCGAGCATGTGGCCTGGCAGGAGGGGCCGGATTGGGCAATCGATCCGCAATTCGCCGCCAAGGTGCTGCGGCTGGTCAAGGGTGACCTGACGCGGCCGGTGCTGATCATCTGCCGCAGCGGCAATCGCTCGGTCGATGCAGGCAATGCGCTGGAAGCGGCGGGCTTCACGCAGGTTATCAATGTGCTGGAAGGTTTCGAAGGCCCGCTCGATGCGAATTACCACCGCGGCACGCAGGGCGGCTGGCGTTTTCGCGGCTTACCGTGGTACCAGACGTAGGCGCTGGTGAAGCAGGGCAGCGATGCTGCCGCCGAGCATCAAGCTGCCCATGCCGAGCGACAGCGTCAGCGTCGAACCCCACAGGGCCGGCGCAATCAGCGCGGCAACCAGGCCATTGAAGCCCGATTGCAGGAAGGTCTGGCAGGAGGCGGCCAGGCCGCGCTGGGCCGGGAAAGGGTCGAGGGCGAAGATGGTCAGGCAGGGCATGGCCAGCGACATGCCGAGCGTGTAGCCGAGGATGGGCAGCACGCTCCACGGCAGACCCGGCGGCAGGGTCAGGTTGATGATCAGGTTGATGCCGGCTGCCGTGGCCATCACCGCATAGCCCAGCCCGATTGTGCGGGCGAGTGAGATTTTTCCGGCCAGCCGGCCGGATAGCCAGGAGCCGCAGACCAGGCCGCCCATGCCCGGGCCGAACAGCCACAGGAAGCCGGTTTCCGGCACGCCCAGGTGGGTCATCAGGAAGACGGGGGCGGACAGGATGTACAGGAAGAAGCCGCCGAAATTGAGGCTCAATGCGGCGCAGGCGCTCAGGAAGGCCGGCGAGGTGAGGACTTTCCAGTAGGTCGCGCCGAGATAGGCCGGGCGCAGGGACTGCCGCTTTTCCGGCGGCAGCGTTTCCGGCATCAGCCGCCAGCAGGCCAGCCACAGCGCGCCGGTGGCGAGTACCAGGAAGGCAAAGACCGAGCGCCAGCCGAAAAAGGTCTGCAGCCAGCCGCCGATGAGCGGCGCGATGGCTGGCGCCAGCGCGAACATCATGGTGATCTGCGACATCAGGCGCTGTGCCTCGGCGCCGTCGTACAAGTCGCGGACGATGGCCCGGCTGATCACGATGCCGGCGCCGGCCGTGACGCCCTGCATGGCGCGCCAGAACCAAAGTTGCTCGATGCGCGTCGCCAGCATGCAGCCGGCCGAGGCGGCGGCGAACAGGCCGAGCGCGATGAGCAGTACCTTGCGCCGGCCAAAGCGGTCGGAGATCGCGCCGTGCCACAAGGTCATCATGGCGAAGGAAAACAGGTAGATCGACAGCGTTTGTTGCACTTCCAGTGGCGTGGCGTGCAACTTCTCGCCGATTTCGTGGAAAGACGGCAGGTAGGTGTCGATGGAAAAGGGGCCGAGCGCCGACATCGACGCGAGCAGGACAGCGATGCCCCGGGTGCTGCGCTGACTGGGTTCAGCCATGGGCGAAACGCCGGTACTGGATGGCCTCGGCGACGTGCGGGGCGCAAATGGCGTCGCTGCCGGCCAGATCGGCAATGGTGCGCGCCACCTTGAGGATGCGGTGCCAGGCACGAGCCGACAGGTCGAGTTGCGCCGTGGCCTGTTTGAGCAGCTTGCTGCCCGCCTCATCCGGCTGACAGCAGGCGTCGACTTCCTGTGTGCTCAGGCGGGCATTGGCCTTGCGCTGCCGAGCCTGCTGCCTGGCCTGGGCCGCCTCGACCCGGGCGCGCACGGTGGCCGACGATTCTCCCTCGGCCTTGCCGGCCAGCGCATCGGCGGGCAGCGCGGGCACCTCGATGATCAGGTCGATGCGGTCGAGGAAGGGGCCGGAAAGCTTGCCGCGGTAGCGGGCAACCTGATCCGGCGTGCATCGGCATTTGTTGTCGCCATGACCGAGAAAGCCGCAGGGGCACGGATTCATGGCCGCAACCAACTGGAATTCGGCTGGAAATTCGGCATGGCGGGCGGCGCGGGCGATGTGCACGCGGCCGGATTCGAGCGGTTCGCGCAGGGTTTCCAGCACCTTGCGGTCGAATTCGGGCAATTCGTCAAGGAACAGGATGCCCTGGTTGGCCAGGCTGATCTCGCCCGGCCGCGGCGGGTTGCCGCCGCCGACCAGGGCTACGGCCGAGGCGGTGTGGTGCGGCTGGCGATAAGGGCGGATACCGAATGCCTCGGGCCGGAACTGGCCGACCAGCGACAGCACGGCTGCCGAGGATTTGGCGGCGGTGTTGTCCAGATCCGGCATCAGGCCCGGCAGGCGGGCGGCCAGCATCGATTTGCCGGAACCGGGCGGGCCGATCATCAATAGCGAATGCGAGCCAGCCGCTGCGATCTCCAGCGCCCGCTTGGCCTGGGATTGGCCGCGCACATCGGCCAGGTCGGCGCTGGCGTGCGGGCGGCCGGCAGCCGGGGCGGCTTCGGCGGTCGGCAGGCTTTCCCGATTGCTCAGGTGGGCGCAAACGCCGAGCAGGGAGCGGGCGGCCAGGATGTGCGAAGATCCGGTCAGCGCTGCTTCGCGGGCGCTCTCCTCGGGCAGGATGAAGGCCTTGCCGCTGTCGTCGGTTTGCAGGGCCATGGCCAGCGCCCCGCGGATCGGGCGCAGTTCGCCGGACAACGACAGTTCGCCGGCGAATTCGTAAGCGGCCAGCGCTGCGGCGGGAATTTGCCCGCTGGCGGCGAGGATGCCGAGGGCGATGGGCAGGTCGAAACGCCCCGATTCCTTGGGCAGGTCGGCCGGCGCCAGGTTAACCGTGATTCGTTTGCTGGGAAATTCGAAGCCGGAGTTAACAATGGCAGCGCGAACGCGGTCGCGTGCTTCCTTGACTTCGGTGTCCGGCAGGCCAACCAGCGCAAAACTGGGCAAGCCGCTGGCCAGATGGGCCTCGACGATGACCGGCGGCGCGTTCAGGCCATCCAGTCCGCGACTGTGGGCGATGGCCAGCGCCATGCGGTTGCCTTATTGACCCGAGCGGGCCTTTTCCAGTGCGTCGACGCGTGCTTCCAGGGCCTGCAGCTTTTCGCGGGTGCGGGCCAGAACCTGGGCCTGGACATCGAATTCCTCGCGGGTGACCAGGTCGAGCTTGGTGAAAAAACCGCTCATCATGGCCTTCGCATTCTTCTCGATGTCCTTGGCCGGGGAATTGGCCAACAGGGCGCTCATCTTGGCGCCGAAATCTTCAAGCATTTTGGGGTCGAGCATGGTGTTCCTCCGTGGCGCGGCAGTTTATCACAGGGGGTAGCAGGCTCCCGATCCTGTCTTGCTCGGGCTTGGTGCGTAACACTTTGTAACCGCACGGTTTTGGTGCGCCACTGGAGTGCGTTACTCTGGCAATACCCCAGATACCTTTGATTCGTATCAATAATCTTGCTTGGCACGGGTTCTGCTAAAGATGTTGGGCACAAACCGCTTTTTGCTATTACCAATCTGTAGGAGAGAAAACATGAAGAAATCCCTGGTCGCCCTCGCGCTTGTCGGCGCCTTTGCTGCCCCGGCCTTTGCCGAAGAAGCCGCTCCGGCTCCCGCCCCGACCCCGGCTTTGACCGGCAATATCGGTGTGGTCAGCAACTACATCTTCCGCGGCATCAGCCAGACCCAGAATCATCCGGCCCTGCAGGGTGGTTTCGACTACAACCATGCCAGCGGCTTCTACGTCGGTACCTGGGCCTCCAACGTAGCCTGGGTTACCCGTAGCGACTACAAGTACAAGGACAACAACAGCCTGGAAGTTGACCTGTACGGTGGCTACAAGGGTGCTTTTGCTGATGACTTCACCTACGACGTCGGCCTGATCAAGTACTACTACCCGGGTACCTCGATGGGCAACGTGACGCCGGATACCATGGAAGTCTACGGTGCGATCGGCTGGAAGTTCATCACCCTGAAGTACAGCCAGACGATTTCCCAGTACATGGTCGGCTGGTCTGGCACGAACGGCGAAAACACCCGTGGTTCGGGCTATCTCGACCTGTCGGCCAACTATGACCTGGGCGATGGCTGGGGTGTTCAGGGCCACGTCGGGCACCAGAAGATCAAGAACTACAGCGATGCGTCCTACACCGACTGGAAGCTCGGCGTGACCAAGGATGTCGGCTTTGGCGTCGTCGGCCTGGCTTACACCGATACCAACGCCAACACCTGTGGCGATGCCGTTGCCGCTTACTGCTGGAACAACAAGAACGTCGCCAAGGGCAACGCCGTGTTGTCCTTTACCAAGACCTTCTAAGCAAACCTAAAACCTCTCCCGCCGATGCACCGGCCGGCGCCGGCGGGAGAAAGGCATTTCAACCTAACTGGGGAACTACACATGAAATTCGTTACCGCCATCATCAAGCCGTTCAAGCTTGACGAAGTGCGTGAG
>CAZDRS010000172.1:0-5478 GCA_964507585.1 uncultured Dechloromonas sp. | reverse complement strand
TGACCGAGGGCGACCTGTCGCGCACCTTCGGCCAGATCCTGAAGAACCAGGTCGATTATGCCGACCTCTATTTCCAGTATTCCCGCTCCGAGGCCTGGAGTCTGGATGAAGGCATCGTCAAGTCGGGCAGTTTCAATATCGACCAGGGGGTCGGTGTGCGTGCCATCTCCGGCGAGAAAACGGCCTTTGCCTACTCCGACGACATCAGCGCCCGCGCCCTGGGCGACGCCGCCAACGCCGTGCGCGCCATTGCCGCGGCCGGTCAATCTGGCTCTCTGCCGGCTTTGCAGGCGGTCAAGGCGGCGCGTTCGCTGTACATCCCGAACGATCCCATTGCCTCGTTGCCGGCCGACGCCAAGGTCAAGCTGCTCGAACGCCTGGAGGGCTACGCCCGCGCCATCGATCCCCGTGTCGTGCAGGTCATGGCCTCGCTGGCCGGCGAATACGAGGTGATCCTGATCGCCGGTTCGGATGGTCGCCTGGCGGCCGATATCCGGCCGCTGGTGCGCTGTTCGGTGTCGGTCGTCGTCGAGGAAAACGGCAAGCGCGAGCAGGGTGGGGCGGGCGGCGGCGGCCGTTTCGACTTTGGCTATTTCGATGACGAAATCCTGCAGCGCTACGCCAAGGAGGCGGTGCATCAGGCTGTGGTCAACCTGCATGCCGAAGCGGCGCCGGCCGGCCAGATGACTGTCGTCCTCGGCTCCGGTTGGCCAGGCATCCTGCTCCACGAGGCAGTCGGCCATGGCCTGGAGGGCGACTTCAACCGCAAGGGCAGCTCCGCCTTCAGCGGCCGTATCGGCCAACGCGTCGCGGCCAAGGGTGTCACCGTGATCGATGACGGCACGATCAGCGACCGCCGCGGCTCACTCAATTTCGACGACGAAGGCAACCCGACCCAGCGCAACGTGCTGATCGAGGACGGCATCCTCAAGGGCTACATGCAGGACAGCCTGAATGCCCGCCTGATGGGCGTGACGCCAACCGGCAACGGGCGCCGCGAATCCTTCGCCCACTTGCCGCTGCCGCGCATGACCAACACCATGATGCTGGCCGGCGAGCACGATCCGCAGGAAATCATCCGCTCGGTGAAGAAGGGCATCTACGCCGCCAATTTCGGCGGCGGCCAGGTCGACATCACCAGCGGCAAGTTCGTTTTCTCGATGAGCGAGGCCTACCTAATCGAAGACGGCAAGGTGACGCGACCGATCAAGGGCGCAACGCTGATCGGCAACGGCCCGGATGCACTGACCCGCGTGTCGATGATCGGCAATGACCTCAAACTCGACCCGGGCGTCGGCACCTGCGGCAAGGACGGGCAGAGCGTGCCGGTCGGTGTTGGCCAGCCAACGCTGCGTATCGATGGACTGACCGTGGGCGGTACTGCATAATGACTACTCCTTTTGTATGGGGTGGCATGTGCGTACTTTGCTTTGGGCGTTTGGGCTTCTTGTAACAAGTGTTTCCGTTTGGGCACAGCCGGCGTTGGCCGAACGCCTGAAAACGGTGCAGAACGACCCGGCCGCTCTCAAGGTAGCGGTCGAGGCCGGCAAGAAGGCTTCGTTTTTCTGCGCCAACTGCCACGGCGAAACCGGGCTCAGCAAATCACCGGATGTTCCCAATCTGGCCGGACAAAATCCGGCCTACCTGTTGGAGCAGATTCGCAAATTCGGTAGCGGCGAGCGTCAGGATGCCTTCATGCAGGGGCTGATCAAAGTGCTCAAGGACGAGGAGCGCCTCCAGTTGGCGCTTTTCTATGCCACGCAAGCGACGGCGCCAGCCAGGGGCGATTCCGCCCTGGCTGCCCGCGGCAAGGAATTGTTCGCCAAACTGTGTGTCCGTTGCCACGGCGAACAAGCCCGGGGCGGCGAACTGTATCCCCGCCTGGCCAGCCAGAATGCCGTCTACCTGAAGACCTCGCTGACGCATTATCGGGATGGCAAAGGCGTGCGCAATAACCAGTTGATGTCCATCGCGACAGCCCCCTTGAAGAACGACGATATCACTGCGTTGGCTCAGTATCTCTCGCAGATGCCGTGAGCAAGAATTTGTCATTCGTGTCACACTGTTGATACAAATCATGGCTATCGCTTTCTCATAGCGAATAAGCTGCAAATTCGACGAACGTAATGGGCGGAGGTCTTCTTGAAGGCTATTCTGGGTATTTTTATCGTTTTTCTTCTGGGGCTCTGTGGCGAGAATGCCCTGGCCCAGATCTCCGACATCAATTCGGCCATCAACAAGGCCGGTCGTGAACGCATGCTGTCGCAGCGCATGGCCAAAGCCTATTTCCAGATTGGCCAGGGAGTGGATGTCGAACGCAGCAAGAAGGTGCTCGACGCCTCCGTGATCGCCTTCGACCGCCAACTGGTCGAGTTGAAGAATTACGCGCCGACGCCGGAGATCAAGGCTACCTACATCAGCTTGGAAAAAACCTGGCTCGACTACAAGGATTACCTGATCGGCAAGGCTTCGTCACCGGAAAACGCCCGCAAAGTGCTGGCGCTGTCGGAGGAGGTGCTGGCGCTCGCCCAGCAGGGTACGGTGCAGCTGGAAAAGCAGGGCGCCTCCACCGCCGGCCACCTGGTTAACCTGTCCGGTCGCCAGCGCATGCTGTCGCAGCGCATGGCCAAGTTCTACCAGGCAGCCGCCTGGGGCGTCGGCGATGCCAACGGTACGGCCAACCTCGACAAGGCCCGCAAGGAATTCAACGAAGCCCTGAAGGAACTGGCTGCGGCACCCAGCAATACGCCGCAGATCAAGGACGGCCTGGAGTTGGTCAAGCAGCAATGGTTCTTCTTCGAAAACGCCCTCAACCAGAAGGTGGGTGGCGACAAGCGGCCGCAAGTGGCCGTGGCAACGACCAGCGAGCGCATCCTCGAAGAGATGGAAATCGTCGTCGGCCTGTACGAGAAGGCCTCGAAGTAACCCCTTGCGGCGCCGGGTTCAGGGGGCTAGAACAGGCTGAGTTGCCGCTTGTCCGGTTCGTCGATCAGCTTTGGCGGCACGAAGCGGCTGCGATCCAGTTGCGGCCATTCCCGGCTCAGGCCAAGGCGCCGGCAGGTCAGGTCGAAGCGCTGGCGCAGCAGTTCGGCATAGTGGCCAAGCCCGCTCATCCGGCTGCCGAAGCGGGGATCGTTGCTGCGCCGGCCGCGCAGGTCGTAAAGCACCGACATGACGCGGGCTGCCTTTTCCGGGGCGTGCCAGTCCAGCCACTCGCGAAACAATGGCGCCACCTCATGCGGCAGGCGCAGCACGGTATAGGCGGCGCTGCTCGCCCCGTGATCGCGGGCCGCCGCCAGCAATTTTTCCAGTTCGTGATCGTTGATTCCCGGAATCACCGGGGCCGCAATCACAGTGACCGGAATGCCGGCCTTGCTCAGCGCCGCAATGGTTTCCAGCCGGGCGTGCGGCGCGCTGGCCCGGGGTTCCAGTTGGCGAGCCAGCGTCCCGTCCAGCGTGGTCAGCGAAATCGCCACCTGGCCGAGTCTTTGCCGGGCGAGTTCGGCCCATAGGTCGATGTCGCGTCGGATCAGCGACGATTTGGTCACGGCGCTGACCGGGTGCCGAGTTTCGAGCAAGACCTCCAACACGGCGCGGGTCAGTTTCTGCTGGCGCTCGAAGGGCTGGTAGGCATCGGTTGCCGTGCCCAGTGCGATTGTTGAGCAGATATAGCCGGGCTTGCCCAATTCCTCGCGCAGCAGGCGTGCCGCATCGGGCTTGGCGAAAATCTGCGTCTCGAAATCCAGGCCGGGCGACAGGCCAAGGTAGGCGTGCGTCGGCCTGGCATAGCAATAGATGCAGCCGTGCTCACAGCCGCGATAAGGGTTCAGCGATTGGTCGAAACCCAGGTCGGGCGAGTCGTTGCGGCTGATGATGCTTTTCGCGCTGTCGAACAGCAGGCGTGTCTGCGGTAGCGGCGCTTCGCTCTGCTCCCAGCCATCGTCGATCGCCTGGCGCTGCTCGGTGCTGAAACGATGGTCGATGTTACCCACCGCGCCGCGGCCCTTGACGGGGCGGGCGGGAATTTCCGACGAAGGGGCAAGGTCGAATTCATCCATGCTGATCCGGTAGAATGCCGGTTTTTCCGCAATTTTTGAATGGGTCTGGCCATGACGCCGCACAGCACGCAACCGAGCAAACCGAATACCGACGACGTCCGCATCCGCGAAATCAAGGAGCTGGTTCCCCCTGCCCACGTCTTTCGCGAGTATCCGCTGTCCAATCGTGCCGCGCAAACCACCTATAACGCCCGTCAGGCCATCCATCGCGTGCTGCACGGTGCCGACGACCGCCTGCTGGTCGTCATCGGCCCCTGCTCGATCCACGACTACGACCTGGCGATGGATTACGCCAAAAAGCTGGCCAAGGAAGCCGAGAAATACCAGGACGACCTGATCGTCGTCATGCGCGTCTATTTCGAAAAGCCGCGCACCACGGTTGGCTGGAAGGGGCTGATCAACGACCCGCGCCTGGACAACACCTTCCGCATCAACGAAGGCCTGCGCCTGGCCCGGCGCATCCTGCTCGAAATCAACGAGCTGGATCTGCCTTGCGCTACCGAGTTCCTCGATACCATCACCCCGCAATACACCGCCGACCTGATCGCCTGGGGCGCCATCGGGGCGCGTACCACCGAGTCGCAGGTGCATCGCGAACTGGCTTCCGGCCTGTCCTGCCCGGTCGGCTTCAAGAACGGCACGGACGGCAACATGCGTATCGCCGTCGATGCCATCCGCGCCGCCAGCGCACCGCACCACTTCCTGTCGGTAACCAAGTCCGGTCACACCGCCATCGTCTCGACCATGGGCAACGAGGATTGCCACGTTATCCTGCGTGGCGGCAAGGAGCCGAACTACGATGCGGCCAGCGTCGAGGCGGCAGCCAATGAAATCGCCAAATCCGGGCTGGCGGCTCGCTTGATGGTCGATTTCTCGCACGGCAACAGCCGCAAGCAGTTCAAGCTGCAGATGGAAGTCTGCGACAGTGTCGCCGAGCAGATCGCCGGAGGCGAGGAGCGCATCGTCGGCGTGATGGTCGAATCCCACCTGGTCGAAGGCCGTCAGGATTTGTCGCCGGACAAGCCGCTGACTTATGGCCAGAGCATTACCGATGCCTGTATCAACTGGGAGGACAGCCTCGCCGTCATGGACAAGCTGGCCGCTGCCGTACGAGCCCGCCGGGTTGCCGAGGCGGCAGCCTGATTCAGGCCTTTGCGGGGCGAAGAACTAAATTCCAGCTTTCGCCTTTCGGGTCGGAAGGGCTGTGCTAGAATTCGCCCCGGCGGGTCTCCCCGCATTGCAGGGTGGTGAACCTGGTCAGGTCCGGAAGGAAGCAGCCACAGCCATTGACTGCAAGTGCCGGGGGTTAGGCTCGCCATTTTCATTTTCTTTCCGTGGGTATGGGGCGCATGAGTTATCAGGTTCTTGCGCGCAAGTGGCGGCCGCGCAATTTTTCGACGCTGGTTGGGCAGGAGCATGT
>CAZDRS010000171.1:0-5517 GCA_964507585.1 uncultured Dechloromonas sp. | reverse complement strand
ACCACGCCAAGCGCTGGTCCGACCTGCTCGGCGGCGCCCAGATCTACCTGAAGCGCGAAGACCTGAACCACACCGGCGCCCACAAGGTGAACAACTGCATCGGCCAGGCCATGCTCGCCAAGCGCATGGGCAAGCCGCGCGTCATCGCCGAAACCGGCGCCGGCCAGCACGGCGTCGCCACGGCGACGGTCGCCGCCCGCTATGGCATGGAGTGCGTGGTGTACATGGGCAGCGAAGATGTCAAGCGCCAGGCCGCCAACGTCTACCGCATGAAATTGCTTGGCGCCACCGTCGTGCCGGTGGAAAGCGGCTCGAAGACCCTGAAGGACGCGCTCAATGAAGCGATGCGCGACTGGGTGACCAACATCCACAACACCTTCTACATCATCGGTACCGTTGCCGGGCCGCACCCCTACCCGATGCTGGTTCGCGATTTCCAGAAGATCATCGGCGAGGAGTGCCTGGAGCAGATGCCGGAAATGGCCGGTCGTCAGCCGGATGCGGTGATTGCTGCGGTCGGCGGCGGTTCCAACGCGATGGGCATCTTCTACCCGTACATCAACGTCGAGGGCGTCCGCCTGATCGGCGTCGAGGCTGCTGGCTCGGGCATCGAGACCGGTAAGCACGCTGCTTCGCTGACCGCCGGCATGCCGGGGGTGCTGCACGGCAACCGCACCTACCTGCTGCAGGACGAGGATGGCCAGATCATCGAGACGCATTCGGTCTCCGCGGGCCTGGACTACCCGGGGGTCGGCCCGGAGCACGCCTGGCTGAAGGATATCGGCCGTGCCGAGTACCAGCCGATCACCGATGCGGAAGCACTCGACGCCTTCCACAACCTGTGCCGCCTGGAAGGCATCATCCCGGCGCTGGAGTCCAGTCACGCGCTGGCCTATGCCGCCAAGCTGGCGCCGACCCTGGGCAAGGACAAGATTCTGCTGGTCAACCTCTCCGGCCGGGGTGACAAGGACATGCATACCGTGGCCGAAAAGTCGGGGATCCAGTTCTGATGTCGCGCATTCAACAAGCTTTCAAACGCCTGAACGGCGAGGGCCGCAAGGCGCTGATTCCCTTCATTACGGCTGGTGACCCGGATGCGTCGCTGACCGTGCCGCTGATGCATGCCTTGGTCGAGGCCGGTGCCGATGTCATCGAACTGGGCGTGCCGTTCTCCGACCCGATGGCCGATGGCCCTACCATCCAGCGCGCTTCCGAGCGTGCCTTGGCACGCGGCATGACGCTGCGCAAGGTGCTCCAACTGGTTACCACCTTCCGCACGGTCGACGACAAGACGCCGGTGGTGTTGATGGGCTATGCCAATCCGATCGAAGCCATGGGCCTCGAGCGTTTTGCCGAAAAGGCCGCCCAGTCCGGCGTTGACGGCGTACTGGTCGTGGACTACCCGCCGGAAGAGGCCGAAAGCTTTGGCGCGGCGATGAAGGCGCATGGCCTGGATCCGATTTTCCTGATCGCGCCGACTTCCAGCCCGGAGCGCATTGCTCAGGTGGCAACGATTGCCAGCGGCTATGTTTATTACGTCTCGCTGGCCGGGGTGACTGGTTCCGGGGCGCTGAATGTCGATGCGGTAGCCGAGCGTTTGCCGGTCATTCGCGAAAAGACCGGCCTGCCGGTCGGTGTCGGCTTCGGCATCCGCGATGCGTCGACGGCCAGGCGCATTGCCGCTTTTGCCGATGCGGTCGTCGTCGGCAGCCGGATTATCGAAGAAATTGAAAAATCCACGCCGGAAACGGCCTGCGCCAACGTCAAGGCGCTGGTTTCGGATATTCGTCGTGGAATGGATGAGGTGAAACCATGAGTTGGCTGACCAAGCTGCTACCCCCCAAGATCAAGCGCGAACAAGGCCCGCAGCGTCGCGGCAATCTGCCGGAAGGCCTGTGGAGCAAGTGCCCCTCCTGCGAGGCGGTGCTGTATGCGACCGATCTCGAAAACAACATGCAGGTTTGCCCGAAGTGCGGGCATCACAACCGCCTGAATTCGCGCCAGCGCCTCGACCTGCTGCTCGATGCGGAAGGCCGCTTCGAAATCGGCGCCGAAGTCGTGCCGGTCGATAGCCTGAAGTTCAAGGACTCCAAAAAGTACCCGGATCGCCTGATGGAAGCCAACGAGGCAACCGGCGAAAGCGATTCCCTGGTCGTCATGCAGGGCGCCATCAAGACCATGCCGGTCGTTGCCGCTGCCTTCGAATTCGATTTCATGGGTGGCTCGATGGGCTCGGTGCTCGGCGAACGCTTCGTGCGCGGCGTGCAGAATGCCGTCGAGCAGAAGATGCCCTTCATCTGCATCACCGCTTCCGGCGGTGCCCGCATGCAGGAAGGCCTGTTCTCGCTGATGCAGATGGCCAAGACCACGGCCGCGCTGACCAAGCTGGCGGAGGTTGGCCAGCCTTTCATCTCGATCCTGACCGATCCGACCATGGGCGGCGTTTCCGCCTCCTTTGCCTTTGTCGGTGACGTGGTCATTGCCGAACCGAATGCGCTGATCGGCTTTGCCGGGCCGCGCGTCATCGAGCAGACCGTGCGCGAAAAACTGCCGGAAGGCTTCCAGCGCTCCGAGTTCCTGCTCGACAAGGGGGCTATCGACATGATCGTCGACCGTCGCGAACTGCGTGACCAGGTCGCGCGCACCCTGGCCCTGTTGCTCAAACTGCCTGCCGCCGCCTGACGGCGGCGAGTGGCTAGTTACTAGTCGTTAGCTGTTAGCTAAAGGCTGTTTGCTAGCGACTAATGACTAACATCTAATGACTAAAGAAGATTGGCTCGCCCACCTCGAAGGCCTGCATCCCAAAGGGCAGGCCGGGATCGAGTTGGGCCTGGATCGTATCCGCCGCGTCAAGGATGCGCTTGGGCAAACGCAGCACTGCCCGGTGATCGTCGTCGGTGGCACTAACGGCAAGGGCTCGACCTGCGCCTATCTGGAAAACATCATTGATCGTGCCGGCTACAAGGTCGGCTGCTATACCTCGCCGCACCTGCTGGCCTACAACGAGCGGGTGCGCCTGAATGGCTGCCCGGTCAGCGACGAAGCCCTGTGTGCTGCCTTTGTCCGGGTCGAAGCGGCGCGGCAGAAGGCTGGCGATATTGCCCTGACGTATTTCGAGTTCGGCACCTTGGCGGCCTGGGAGGTGTTTGCCGAGGCCGGTGTCGAGGCGGCGATTCTTGAAGTCGGCCTGGGTGGGCGGCTCGATGCCGTCAATTGCTATGAGCCGGATGTTTCCATCGTCACCACCGTGGCGCTCGATCATACGGATTGGCTGGGGCCGGATCGCGAGTCCATCGGCTTCGAAAAAGCCGGCATCTACCGGGGGGGCAAGCCGGCTTTGTGCGCCGACCCGCATCCGCCGCAAAGCCTGCTTGACCATGCCGCGGCCATTGGGGCCGACCTGCGCCTGATCGGCCGTGACTTCGGTTTCGAGCGCGATCAGGAAAACCGCTTGCAATGGCGCTGGTGGTGTCGTTCAGGCGAGCGCGTGGTGCGCCGTTCGCTGGCTTATCCCGGCTTGCGCGGGCCGACCCAGCTATTCAATGCGGCGGTGGTGCTGGCGGCGCTCGATGCCCTGGCTGACAAATTGCCGGTGACCATGCAGGCTATCCGCCCGGGGCTGATCGAGACCGAACTGGCCGGGCGTTTCCAGGTGGTGCCGGGCAAACCGGCCATTGTGCTGGATGTTGGGCACAATCCGCAGGCAGTCAAGGTGCTGGCCGACAACCTGTCGGGCATGGGCTTTTTCGACCGTACGCTGGCCGTGGTCGGCATGTTGAATGACAAGGATATTGCTGGCGCCCTAGCCCCGCTCAAGGGCAAGGTCGATGTCTGGCATGCCGCCACGCTGGGTGGTGTGCGCGGAACGACAGCCGAGGTGCTGGCCGGCATCATTGCCGCCGCCGGCCTTGGGGGCGAGATCGTTTGCCACGATTCGCCCCATGCGGCGATGCTGGCAGCCAAAGGGCAAGCCTCTGAAAGTGATAGAATTCTTGCCTTTGGATCCTTCTACACGGTCGCCGGTGCGCTTGAGGCGCTCGGGAAGACAGCCTAAGCATGGAAGACAACGACGCTCAGTTGCACCTCAAGAAACGCGCCCGCCGCCGCCTGGTCGGGGCGATTTTCTTCGTCTCCGTGGTTGCCGTCGTGTTGCCGATGGTGATGGATCACGAGCCGCGCCAAAGCGTGCAGGATGTTGAGATTCGCATCCCGGGCCAGGATGAAAAGCCGTTTGCCCCCAAGTTTGCCGCAGCACCCGTCGAAAAAGCAGCCGAAAAGCCGGTCGAGAAACCGGTAGTGATGCCGGCCGACAAGCCGGTAGTTGCCTCGCCGGCGCTTCCCGAAGCCAAGGTGGCGCCCGAGGCGGCGGCCAAGCCGACGGCGCGTGTGCTGGAAGTCTCGAAGGACGGCAAAGCCGCTGACAAGGTGGTTGAAAAGCCGGCCGCCAAGCCCGAGAAGGCTCCGGAGAAACCGGTTGCCAAGCCTGTCGAGAAGCCCGCTGAAAAGCCGGCTGAGAAGCCCAAGGCCGACGATGCCAAGCGTGCTGCAGCCATCCTGGCCGGCCAGCCGGCCGAGAGCAAACCAGCCGCCAAGGCAGGCGAATATCTGGTCTTGATCGGCGCCTTTGCCAACGAGGCCAATGTCAAAACCCTGAAAACCAAGTTGTCGGAGCAGGGCATCAAGACCTTCAGCGAGCCGCTCGATACGCCGCAGGGCAAGAAGACCCGGGTGCGGGCCGGCCCTTTCCCGAATCGTGAAGCGGCCGAGAAGGCGCTTGAGAAGATGCAGCGCATCGGCGTTTCCGGAGTCGTTGCGGCCAAGCCATGACCGGGTTCGACTACGTTGCCCTCGGCATCGTCGGCCTGTCCTTGCTGTTTGGTCTGTGGCGGGGTGTGGTGGGCGAGATTATTGCGCTGGTCGCGTGGATTCTGGCGATCTTCGCGGCGGTGGAGTTTGGTGCGCAATTCGGAACCATGGCCTTCGCCGGCTTGTCAGATTCGGCGATGCGCGCTCTGGCCGGTTGTGCAGTGATATTTATTGGGGTGCTGGTGGTCATGGCCCTGTTCAGGATGCTGATCAAGAGCATGGTCAAGGCCTTGGGGCTGTCCGTGTCCGATCGCATCCTGGGCATGTTGTTCGGGCTGGTGCGCGGCGTACTGGTGTGCATGGTGCTGGTCGGCCTCGGCGGCATGACCTCGGCACCGACGCAGGTCTGGTGGCGGCAGGCAACGCTGGCGCCCCCTTTGGAAACAGCCGTCCTGGCAACCAAACCCTGGTTGCCGGACGATTTGGCAAAACGAATTCGATTTAGCTAGGCAGGAAAAAATATGTGCGGGATTCTCGGTGTAATGGCGACAACGCCGGTCAACCAGCTGCTTTACGATGGCCTGATGGTGCTCCAGCACCGCGGCCAGGACGCGGCGGGCATTGCCACGGCGGAAGGCAATACCTTCCACCTGCATAAGGGGCCGGGGCTGGTGCGCGACGTTTTCCGCACCCGCAACATGCGCGCCCTGC
>CAZDRS010000170.1:0-5523 GCA_964507585.1 uncultured Dechloromonas sp. | reverse complement strand
TTAAGCAACATGATGGTTCCTTTCTGGCTTGGAGCGGTCGGGGTCAGAAACGGTAGCTGGCGTTGGCAAACCACATCCGGCCGGGGTTCGGGAAGCCACCATCCAGTTCGTAGTTCTTGTCGGTCAGGTTGCTTACCCCGGCTTCCAGGCTCAGCTTCGGCATCGGACGATAGACCGCCTTCAGGTTGAGGATAGCGAAGCCGTCCAGCCGCACGTTGTTCGATACCCAGCGCCCGGTGTCGTATTCGACGAAGGGAATCACATCGACCTGCGGCAGCGGCTTGGCGATGGCGTAGACGATGAACTTCTTGTCTGGCACCTGGGTAATGCGGGTAGCCGGATCGCTGACATTGCGCATGTCGAGGTAGGTGAAGTTGGTGCCGACATCCAGCCAATTGGTCAGCGGGGTGTTCAGGCTCAGTTCGATGCCGCTGGTGTGCACTTCGCCGACGTTGCGCATCTGGCACTTGGCTGTTGTCGAGCACTTGGAGGCAACGGTGCTGATGAATACCGACTGGATCTTGTCGGAAATCTCGCTGTAGAACAGCGCCGCCTCGGCCTTGGCGCCAACCCAGGGGCTGCCTTGGTAGCCGATTTCATAGTTGATCGATGCTTCCGGTTGCAGGTTCGGATTGGCATCGTAGCTGCCCATTTTGCCGGAATAGCGATCCTTGACGGTCGGCAGGCGGGTCTTCTGGGCAACGGTGCCGTAGAAGCGGGTATTCGGCGCAAAATCGTAGAACAGACCGGCCTGGCCGTTGTCGGCCTTCTGCTTGTCCGGCAACGGGTAGCTGCCGCCATTCGCCGCGCTCTTGTAAACCATCTCCGGGCGCAGCTCGTGGTGGGCGTAGCCGAGGGAGAGCAGCCATTTTTCGGCGAGCTGGATATTGTCTTCGGCCGAGATGGAGAACAGGTTGTCCTTGAATTCGGCGCCGAGGATGTTGGCGGCGTCCGTTTCCTTGTGATGGTCGGTGCGATAGTGCGTGACCAGGCGCAAGGTGTTGTTGTTGATGCGGGTCGATTCGAGCTCGACCGAGCCGCCGGTGGCGCGGTCGTCGTAAAAGCTGCGCCCGGTGCCGACATAGGCCGGGGCGCCGCTGCCGCTGGTGCGCAGCACGTTGTAATCGGCGTTGGTGTAGGTGGCCAGTTTGTTCTTGAACGTGTCGACGTAGAGTCGGGTTTTCAGGGTTTCGTGCTGCCCGAGCGCCGTCTTCGACAGGAAATAGACGCTTTCCTTGTCCCACTGCGGCCATTGCCAGTAGCGCGCATCGGCTGCGATGGTCGAGGGCGGCTGGCCTTTCTCGCCATCCTGGCGAACGTAGCTCAAGGCGTATTCATCGGTGGCGTTCGGGGTCAGGCCCAGCTTGAGCGAAACGCGGCTGTCGGTTCGGTAGGAGTTTTCGCGATGGCCGCCATTTTCGCTGGCGGTCGGGGTGAAATCGGACGACATCGGGAAGTAGTTCGCATCGCTGTACGAGGCCCCGACCTGCATGTACCACATCCCCTGGTTGGTGCCGACATTGACCGCCGCTTTTTTCTCGTTGCCCGAGCCGAAGCCGATGAAGGCGTCGCCTTCCAGGCGTTCATGCGGCTTGCGCGAAACCAGGTTGATCGCGCCGCCGATGGCGTTGGGGCCGTAGGCGACCGAGCTGAAGCCCTTGACCACCTGGATGGCAGCCAGGTCGAACGTCGAGAAACGACTGAAGTCGACATAGCCGTCGTAGGGAACATAGACCGGAATGCCGTCGATGTAGAGCGGCACCTGGCGGACATCGTAGCCGCGCACGTTGATCATTTTCTCGTTGCGCGTGCCGTTGGTGACGCTGACGCCGGGCAGCAGGTTGACCGCATCGGCGACGTTCTCGCGGTTGTGGGTCTGCATGTCCTTGCGGGTGACGACCGAGGCGACCTGTTCTTCGCCGATCTCGCCGAGTTGGGTGCGCTGGCCGGTGACCTGGATGGTGCCCAGTTCGAACACCGGCTCGGCGGCGAGGGCTGGGGCGATGGCCAGCAGGTTGGCGATGGCAAGGGTTGCCGTGGTGAGCCGGAATGGCATCCGGTCTGTATTCATGTGAATCTCCCTGTGATTTTTTGTGGTTAAAAACTTTGCTGTGCTTGTGCGGCCTTGAACTAGTCACGCCGTCGTCGTGAATGTGTTGCGGTCGAGGTGGATGTCGATCGTGCAATCGGGGAGTTGGGCGACCAGCAGGAGCGAGCCGCCAAGGGCGGCGATATAGCGCTGCAGGGTTTGCACGTGCATGTCGGTCTGGCTTTCCAGCTGTGCGATATGCGGCTGGCTGACGTGCAGGCGATTGGCCAGGTCGCTTTGCGACAGCCCCTGCCGGCGGCGCAGGGATTTCAGGTTGGTGCCGGCTTGATCGGCGGGTTTGTTCGGTGGTTTCATGGGATGGCTCACTGGCGCATCAGGACGCATTTGAGCAGCAGGTCGGGAACGGAGAAGCCGGCTTCGGAGGGGGTGTGCAGATCCTTGAACAGCTGGCGCTTCCAGTGGCGGCAATGTTTGTGGCGCAGGTTGAGCGGCACGAAGAAGGTCGCCATGAAGGAGGCGAGTTCGTCGTCGCTGCTCAAGCCGAGGTCTTCCCACAGTTGTCGGCTGCCGAAACAGGCACCGGCCAGCGCGCGCGACAGGTAATCGGCATGGATGGCGTCGACCAGGCGCGTGCGATGCTGGAAGAGCATCAGGCGCAGGTCGTGGTAGGTCTTGGGAACGAGCCGTTCGATTCGCCCGAAATTGGTGCTGTCCATCGCGCTGAGCGCTCCCGACGGCAGGTGGCATTCCTCCAGCATGCGGCAGAGCGCTCCTTGCGGCAGGCCCAGCGTCCAGGCGAACAGCGGGAGCTCGCCTTCTTCGGCGAGCAGCCGAACATGGGCGACCAGGCCGCGCAGCAAGGTCATCGGGGAGGTGTGGCTGGAACTGGATGAGATGCGTCCGGGGTTCGGTACCGGGAGATGTGGTGGGGCGACGATCAGCATGCCGGTTGTCGTGGGCGACTAGTGAAAGGTTGGCTGCTTGCTCTGCCGGACTGCTTCTATCCAGTCGAACATGGCTTTGAGGCTTGGCTGCAGCAGGGTGAAACGGTTGTCGGTCAAGGCTTGCCAGTCGGCGAAATGGGAACTGCGTACCGAGGTCAGCACCGGCGTGCCGGCGTCGATGAGTGCGCTGAGTGCCGAGGTGAACTCCTGGCGGGTGGTCATGCTCTCGGCAAGGCGGGGCAGCAGGACGAGATCGGCCCGGTGTCCGGTAATGTCGTGCAGCCGGGCCTTGAATCGGTCGGAGTCGTTGCCGCGTGCCGGTTGATTGTCGGCCGGCAGGAGGGTATGGCAGGAGTCGAGATCGACAAGCGCCGGAGCGCTGGCGCCATTGGTCAGGCTGCGACTGGTCGCCAGAAAGCCGCGCACGCCCAGCCCACGTTCCCGCAAGGCCAGGGCGAAGCAGGCCAAGGCGTCGTCTACGGCCAGTGGCCGGTCGGTGAGGATGGCTGCGAGTTTGCGTGGGCAGGATTTCGATATAGTCATACGTATATTGCGATATGCGAGCTTTGTTCTGGATGTTTGGTTTGGCACTTGTTGGGTAGTTGTTTTGCGCGTAATATACATTTATATATAACGATGCTCAATATGTAATTTGGCTTATGGTGGTGTGCAATGGGTGGGGGGCTGGCATCGCTGGAGGTGCTCTCCCGCCGGTTGTCGTGAGCATGCCCCGGTCTTGCCGCGTTAGAATTTCGTCGCTCCCCGTTTTCCCTCTTCCTGCCATGACTCCCCGCTACCGTGGCCGTTTCGCGCCATCGCCCACCGGCCCCCTGCATTTCGGTTCCCTGGTTGCCGCTGTCGGCAGCTTTCTCGATGCCCGCACGCAGGGGGGCGAATGGTTGTTGCGCATGGAGGATGTCGACACCCCGCGCAACCAGCCCGGGGCGGCCGATGAAATCCTGCGTACCTTGGAAGCCTTCGGCTTTGCGTGGGATGGCGCGGTGCTTTACCAGAGCGAGCGCTTTGCCGCCTATGCAGAGGTGTTGGATATGCTGAAGGAGGCCGGCCTGGTTTATGGCTGCGCTTGTTCGCGCAAGGAAATTGCCGATTCCGCCACGCATGCCGCCATCGACGGCGGCCTGGCCTATCCCGGGCTATGCCGGGGCGGCTTGCCGGCCGGCCGGGAGGCGCGGGCCTGGCGCCTGCGTGTCGATAAGCGCGAGATGGCTTTCGACGATCGTCTACAGGGGCGGGTGGTGCAGCACCTGGAACACGATGTCGGCGATTTCGTGCTGCGTCGTGCCGACGGTTTGTTCGCCTACCAGTTGGCCGTGGTGGTCGACGATGCCTTTCAGGGCATCACCCATGTCGTGCGCGGTGCCGACCTGCTCGCCTCGACACCGCGCCAGATCTGGCTCCAGCAGTGTCTGGGCTACGCCACGCCGAGCTACGCCCATCTGCCCGTCGCAACCAATCCGGCCGGCGAGAAGTTGTCGAAGCAGACCCGCGCGGCCGCCCTGCGCCTCGACCAGGCGCCGGCCCTGCTCGCGCAGGCCCTGGCTTTCCTCGGTCAGCCGGTGCCGGAGGATCTGGGGTGCGCCCCGCTGGCCGAGGTGTGGGCCTGGGCGGCGGACAACTGGTCGTTTGCCGCCATTCCGCGCCAGGCGCAGGTCATTCTTCCGGCTTGATGTCATGGTTGTGCCAGTGGCGATGGCCGTAGCCGGCGATGCCGACCATGGCCCGCACCAGGCCATAGGCCAGCCAGCGCACCAGCCGTGAATGCCAAGGCTGGGCAATGTGGTCTACCGGCAGCAGTTCGCGGGCGCCGCGCGCCATGGCGTCGAGCAGGCTGTCGCGTAGCTGGCGGCTGAATGTGTCGTCGCGCACGACGAGGTTCGCCTCCTTGGCCAACAGCAGGCTGAACGGGTCGATGTTGGAGGAGCCGACGGTCGCCCAGTGGCCGTCGATGACCGCCACCTTGGCATGCATGAAGCTTTTTTCGTATTCGAAGATGCGGATGCCGGCTTTCAGCGCCTCGCTGTACAGCGTCTGCGTGGCGTAGTGCAGCAGCTGGTGATCCGTCTTGCCCTGGAGCAGCACGGTGATGCGCACACCGCGCCGCGCCGCGGCATAGAGCGCGCGGCCGAAGCGCACGCCGGGCATGAAGTAGGCGTTGGCGATGATGATTTCCTCGCGTGCCGTGTCGATGGCGTCGAGATAGGCGTTGAGGATGTCGTTGCGGTGGCGGATGTTGTCGCGGATCAGGAAAGCCGCCCGCTGGGTGCCGGCAATCTCGCAACACGGCCGGCTGACCGGCGCCAGGCGGAAGCGCCGCTTGAAATTGACCCAGGAAACGATTTCCCACATCCGGCGCATGGCGTGATGAATGTGGGACAGTGTCGGGCCCTCGATACGGATGGCGTAGTCGTAGCGCGGCCGCATTCCTTCCGGTGCGTTGTCGTCGTCGACGATGTTGATGCCGCCGACGAAGGCGATGCGCGCATCGATGACCGCCAGCTTGCGGTGCAG
>CAZDRS010000169.1:0-5525 GCA_964507585.1 uncultured Dechloromonas sp. | reverse complement strand
CCAAGGAAGGCAAGCTGGAGAAGCTGGTCGAAGTCGGCAAGACCCCGCACCCGGGCCGTGGCGCCAACTTCATCGATCCCAAGTTCGGCCCCGTCTGGGCAACCGGCCACCTCGGCGACGACAGCATCTCGCTGATCGGCACCGATCCGAAGAAGCACCCGGACAACGCCTGGAAGGTCGTGCGCACGTTGAAGGGCCTGGGCGGCGGTTCGCTGTTCCTGAAGACGCACCCGAAGTCGAAGAACCTGTGGGTCGATACCACGCTGAACCCAGAAGCCAACATCAGCCAGTCGGTTGCCGTCTATGACGTCAACAATCTCGACAAGGGCTATGACCTGATCCCGATCGGCGAATGGTCTGGCATCAAGGAAGGCCCGAAGCGCGTTGTCCAGCCTGAGTACAACAAGGTCGGCGACGAAGTCTGGTTCTCGGTGTGGAACGGCAAGGATCAGGAGTCGGCCATCGTCATCGTCGACGACAAGACCCGCAAGCTGAAGGCAGTCATCCGCGACAAGAAGCTGGTCACCCCGACCGGCAAGTTCAACGTCTTCAACACGCAACACGACGTCTACTAAGGCGAAAGGAGGGAGGTAATCCGTTCAAGAGGCGGGTTACCTCTTTTCCTTATTTTTCCTAATATGTCGCTCTGACGATTTTTTTGGGACGTTAGAGATTGAACGCAAGGTTTCACGATCCGTATTGCGCCCAGCGTAAATTGCTCTCAGGCAGCCGATTGTTTGGGGGATTGCCATCTGAGATTCTCGATGCGCTGATCGCTGCCAGCCGCCTGGTTCAGTTGGCGGCCAACCAGAATCTCTACGAAGCCGGTAGCCCGGTGCGCGAGGCCTTTATCCTGTTCGACGGTAGCGTCAAGCGCGAGGCTGCCATGCCCGGTGGGGCCACCAGGGTCGTCCAGTTGGTGCAGCAGGAGCAACTGCTCAGTCCGGGCGAGGTCTTTGGCGCCACCCATTACACATCCAGTTGCACCAGTATGACCCCGGTGCTGCTGGTTGCTATCGATGCGCGCAAACTGCGCGAATTTACGCACCAGAGCAGTGATCTCGGGTGTCGTATCACCGGCTTCCTGGCGCAACGTCTTTGTGCCACCGAATTTGATGCCACCGGCTTTCATTACGGCCTGACCGGGGCGCAGCGCCTGCTCGACTACCTGCTTGAGCTGGCCGGCGATCAAGCTGCGCTGGCAGGCGAGACAACGGTACTGCTCAAGGCCAGCAAGAAGGTCATCGCGGCCCGTATTGGCATGACCCCGGAGTCCCTGTCGCGTAACCTGCGCGAATTGAGCGACAAAGGCGTCATTGTTGTCGACGGTCGCAGCGTACACATCCAGAACGCCGTCCTCAGCGATACCGTCACTGGCTGTTCGCGGCAGCGGGTCAATTTCAGCCGCAAACGCAAGGGCGATATGGCCGCCACTGGCAAGAAAATTTCCTCCGGTGCCCTGGTGAACCTGTGTGGCCGCCTGCGCGTTATTTCCCAACGCCTGGCGCTGAGCTGGGGGGCGGCGGTCTCCGGGCTGTCGCCGGCGAGGGAGCGAATTCGCCTGCGCCAGTTCGAAAAGGAATTCATTCGTAACCTGGCTCGACTCGACCGGCTCGAACTCCCCGGCGAACTGCTTGCCGAATTGCAGTCCGTCCAGGCATTGTGGCCGGATTACCGGCAGGCGATGAGCGATGAGAACGTGGACAGTGCCGGGCGGGTCTTTGAATTGAGCGAGGAAATGCTCCTGGCAGCAGACCGGCTGGCCGCCTCGGCAGCCCGCTTGGCGGCTATTCCGGAAGCAGCCTATGTAAACCAGGCCGGTCGCAACCGGATGTTGTCGCAGCGTATCACCAAGTTCTTCCTGTTCCGCGAGTGGGTTGGGCCTGACAGGGATATCGCCAAACTTTCCCCGGGAGCATGCGAGGAATTCGAGAACAACCTGCGCGAACTTGTCCGCGTTGGCAGTAGGTATCTCGAAGTGGCTGAACAACTTGATGTCGTGGACAAGCAGTGGCGGAAATTCATTCGCGCCCTGTGTCCTGACCTCGAATATGCGAGCAGAAACAAACATGCCCGCCTGGTGCTGATCGAAGGGGAGCGCTTGCTGCGCAGCGTTGATACGGCGGTCAAGCTTTTCGAACGCTATTCGAAATGAAATCCTTGATAGGGGTCAATATCCGGTTGGCTGGAAATCCTTGTTCTGGCACTTGTCTTCCGGCTTTTGATCTTTGTTAAGGATGTATTTTCTGCAAGCCCGACATTACGCCCTCGCTTTAATTTCAAAGAGGGGAAATTCCATGAAAGCAATTTACGTTGCAGCGTTGATGGTCGTCGGCCTGGGTGCCTCGGTGCAGGCTCAGGCTGATGAAGCCCTGGCCAAGGCCAAGAACTGCATGTCTTGCCATGCCATCGACAAGAAGCTGGTTGGCCCGTCCTACAAGGATGTTGCCGCCAAATACAAGGGCGACGCCGGTGCCGCTGCCACCCTGGCTGCCAAGGTCAAGGCCGGTGGCAAGGGCACCTGGGGCCAGATCCCGATGCCGCCGAACAACGTCACCGAAGACGAAGCCAAGAAACTGGTTGCCTGGGTTCTGTCGCAGAAGTAAGAGTCCCCGACTCACAATGCAAACCGGCCGCTGGCCGGTTTTTGTTTTTCGGGAGGCGAGCCGCCTCTCGGGCCGACGAACTGCCTGATGCTGTTGGCAACAACTCGAACATCGGTTCCATTCCGTCGGCAACAAATCAGTAACCGAAACAATCTCAAGCATCGGCAAGCACAAAGCCCGTACCGCTTTGGAAGGCGTTTCTAACGAAGTAAGTCCGTTTTCTTGACGAGTTCGAGCACCGAATTCACGCCTATTTTCTGGAAAATGGCGGCCCGGTGAGTTTTGACGGTATTGGTGGTGATGCCCAACGCATCGGCAATTTCGGAATTTTTTTTGCCGGCAACCACCTTCCAGAAAACGGCTCGTTGGGCAGTGGTAAGCGATTCAAATCGACCGCGCATTTCGGACTTTGCTTTTTGCAGCGCCAGGTCGCCAGCCGCCCCTCGCCGTCTGGCAGAAGGACGATTCGGAAAGACGTGGCGGTCAAGCATTTCCACCAGTTCATTGTCGTAATTAATCTCTGGCAGCGCAGAGCGTGTCATGCGCACCAAGCGATGATCGAACATCGAGGTATGGTCGCCTATCCAGTTTCCAATCAAGCGCCATATCTCGGTACTGGCCACCAATGGCATTTCGGTCGTTAACTGAACGGCCAGTTTTTTGAGTTGCCTGGCAACCCCTTCGTGAGCTGCCTTGTGCGCCTTGATATGGGCCCGACAAGTTGGTGTGTCGGGCAGCAAATCCATCATCCGTTCTTCATAGGTGGCGTGACCCACAAGAAAGGAACCCAATTCATGGACGGAATCGCTGAGCTGGAACGTGCATGCCTGTTGGCGCTCTCGGCTGCAACGAACGCAGGAGGCATCGGCATGAGTCGCTGACGCCGTACAAAACGACTGAAGCCGGGCGACCATCTCGTCCAATATTTCGTGTTGCTGGTCAATTTCTGCATTGCCGGTCTGAGTGACGGTCATAACGAAGTTAATGTACGGATAACTGCTTGAATTTTATTGGCCCAGGTGGCCACTTGTCTCACCCCCTGGGGTGATGACGCCAATAAAAGCCGGCTCTAGACTGCCATTCGCAATTTGCATAATTGCTGTTTTTGCCACCGCGTAACAAATCAGCCATTTCTATCCCACCCAAGAGAGGGAATGCGTCATGTCAGATACCGCCAATTTTCAACATCACGACTTGCTCAAGTATCTGAATAAAAAGGCCAGCGTGACCGATAAAATTGCCTTTCTCCACCGTGTAGTACGCCAACACCATGCATTCATCCATCGCATTGGCGTGGCAATTTATGACCGTGGTACGGACACCCTCAAGACCTTCGCGCATAGCACCGAGGGCGTCAATCCACTTCCCAATTATCTGTGCAAACTCAGCGACACACGGTCGCTGCACAAAATCTACCTCGACGGCCGGCCACGGATTATCAACGACCTGAATTCCGTCGGAGGAAAACATGAGCACAGCATGCGCCTCAAGAAACACGGGTTTCGATCCAGCTACACGATCCCGACCTATCACAATGGTCTGCTAACCGGCTTCGTCTTTTTCAACTCGCGGATTGCGGGCGCCTTTCAGGAGGACTGCCTGTCCTACTTGGACATGATTGCCCGCCTGATTGCCCTGTTGGTGGGCATCGAACTGCAGCAGGTGCAGACGCTTTATGGGGCGCTGAGAATGGCGAGCAGTTTTTCTGGCCATAAAGATCCTGAAACCGGTGCTCACCTGGAAAGAATGTCCCGTTTTTCACACTTGATCGCCCATAAAGTTGCCCCAAGCTTCGGTCTCGATGATGAGTTTGTGGAAGGCATCTTTTGGTTTGCCCCCATGCACGACGTCGGCAAGATCGCAATCCCCGATCACATCCTGAGAAAACCTGGAAAACTGACCGAGGAAGAATTCAGCGTGATGAAAACACACGCCACCAAGGGGCGCGAGATGATCAACGGCATGCTTGGCAACTTCAACCTCGACCGCTCCGGTTTGGCAAGCATGATTGGCAATATTGCAGAATTTCATCACGAAAACATCGATGGCTCTGGCTACCCTTGTGGCCTGAAAGGAGACGACATTCCCATTGAGGCTCGCATCGTCGCAACGGCCGATGTATTCGATGCGCTAACCTCCGTTCGTTGTTACAAACCCGCCTGGAGCAACAAAGAAGCGCTGGAAGCACTAGGTGCCATGGCACGGTGGAAACTTGATCCCATTTGCGTTGCCGCCTTGTGCAGCAGTGAGGAAAAAATTTGGGAAATACAAGCCGCTTACAAAGACGACCAGGATAGCTATGCGTCCTTCGAGAAGCTGAATACATTCAGGACAAAACGAAGCCCTGCAACCCGTACCATTCTCGATGCCGTCAAATAACACGCGACGAATCGGTATGCCGCACAGCAGAAAGCGATCAGGCACCGCCGCTCGAGCAGCAGCCAACCGTTAGATCCCCGATCTGCCGTGTTAGGCATGCGAATGATCGGCAAGCCCGGTGCTTGACCGGTCAGTCGCTTGCAATTTGCAGAAAGCCAGCTTCGGCCGATATGACGGAAATGGAGGAGAGCGGTATCTATTGCTTTCCCACCTGCCAAATTGGCTAATGGGCTCTCAAGTTGATTACTCATTCCGCTCGAGTTGAATGATCAACGACAGGAATATTTCCACCCCGGGCTCTTGAAATCCCCGTGCCTCGATCCTATTATTAGCACTCACCGCTGACGAGTGCTAACAAATTGCCCGTCCGGTTCCCGCGCCAGTGCCTTGCACGGCCGGCCCATTTCAGTTTTGTCGCAACTCATTTTCAGGAGTCTGTTTTATGAATATCCGTCCTTTGCACGACCGTGTGATCGTCAAGCGCGTCGAAGCCGAGCGCACCACCGCTTCCGGTATCGTCATCCCCGATTCCGCCGGCGA
>CAZDRS010000168.1:0-5529 GCA_964507585.1 uncultured Dechloromonas sp. | reverse complement strand
ATCAACATGAATGGCTTCAAGACCCTGAAGGAAGGCCAGAAGGTTTCCTTCGACGTCGTGCAGGGCCCGAAGGGCAAGCAAGCCTCCAATATCCAGAACGTTTAATTCGGATACAGATCTCATTAAAAAGCCCGCCTGATTCAGGCGGGCTTTTTTTCGCGTGTGATTTTTGTGTGCTCAGGCGACGGTGATTTCGTCCTGGCGCTTGTCGCCCGTGTTATCGACCCAGGCGACGCTCAACTTGTCGCCAGCCTTGATGCCGCGGGCCTTGAAGGTGAACAGCGGGTTCTTGGAGATCGAGGTGTTCAACTGGCCGTCGATAACGGCCTTGCCGTTCAGGCTGACGGTAAAGGTCTGAATGAACTGGGCGGCAAAGGTTTGTCCCTTGTCATCCTTGCGCTGGCCGGTTTCCATGGGATGCTGCATCAGGATGCGGATATCGGCGGTTTCGCCCTGGATTTGTGCGCGAATCTTGATCGGGTCGCCCATGCTTAACCTCCACAACCGCCGAGCGTTACCTTGATCTCGCGGAAGGCAACGTGGGTTTTTCCATCGCCGGTTTTGGCAACAACACGGATACGCGTAGTTTCCGAGAGTTTCAACTGTTCGCGGATATAGGGAATCACCGGGCCGGAAAACTCGATGGCCGAGCATAGCGGCATCGGGTTCTTGTCGGCAAAAACGGCCAGGCTGCGCGTATTCGGGATATTGCTGGTAATTTCGATTTCGACCTTGGCGCCGTTCTCGGCGATTTCCGGTGCGTTGATCACGATATCCCGGCTTTCGGCGGCACTGGCGCTACCGTAGGCCTTCAGGGCATCGTTGATCTGGCGGGCCGAAAAGGCATTTTTTTGCCATTCCGCAGCCAGTACATTCGTCGGTGCCAGCAGCCCGCTACCGAGCCAGGGCGACAGGACGGTAGCCGAAGCGCCGGCCTTCAGGAATTTTCTTCGCAGTTCGAACATGAGTCTGGGGGATTATTCAGCCAGCCAGTGGCCCGATTTGCCACCGGACTTTTCCAGCAGGCGGATATTCTCGATACGCATGCCGCGGTCGACGGCCTTGGCCATGTCGTAGATGGTCAGCAGGCCAACCGAGGTGGCAGTCAGTGCTTCCATTTCGACACCGGTGCGGCCGAAGCATTCGGCCGTTACCTCGCAATGCACGGCGTTTTGCGCTTCGTCGATGGTGAATTCGGCAGCGACGCGGGTGAGGGCGATCGGGTGGCAGAGCGGGATCAGGTCGCCGGTGCGTTTCGAAGCCTGGATGGCAGCAATACGGGCGATACCGAGCACGTCACCCTTCTTGGCGGAGCCGGAACGGATCAGGGCCAGCGTCTCGGGTTGCATGAAGATACTGCCGGCAGCACGGGCAACGCGGGCGGTTTCGGCCTTGGCGCCAACGTCCACCATGTGGGCCTGGCCGGCGCTGTCGAAGTGAGTCAGGGGGGATTGGGTCACAAGCGTTACGTTTGGTTACGATCGGCCGGAATGGCGCGATTCAGGGCTGCGCTATCATAGCACCATGCGTCTGCCCCAACGATTCGTCGCCCTTTCTGTTGCCCTGGCCCTGGCTGTTCAGCCGGTCGGGGCCGATGAGTTGCCGGAATTGGGCGATATCGCCAGCAGTGAATTCTCGCTGAGTACCGAGAAACAGGTCGGCCAGCAGATCATGCATGAAATTCGCTGGCGGGAGCCGGCCTACCTGGACGATGCGGATATCGAGGTCTATTTGAGCCAACTGGGCAACCGCCTGGCAGCTGTCAGCAACGACCCGGGCTTCGGCTTCACCTTCTTCGCAATCAACGACCCGAACATCAACGCGTTCGCCATGCCGGGCGGCTACATCGGCGTGCATACCGGCCTCATCCTGTCGTCGCAGACCGAATCGGAGCTGGCTGGCGTGCTCGGGCATGAAATCTCGCACGTGACCCAGCGCCATATCGCCCGCCAGATTTACCAATCCAAGCAGGTTGGTGTCGCTTCCATGGTGGCCATGGCGCTTGCCCTGCTGGCGGCCCGCTCCAACGGCCAGGTAGCGGGGGCGGCCATTGCTACCACGCAGGCCGGGGCGATTTCCTCACAGTTGGCTTTCTCCCGCGATTTCGAGCGCGAGGCAGACCGCCAGGGTTTCGATATTTTGCGCAAGGCCGGTTTCGATGTGCGCGGCATGGCGGCCTTCTTTTCGCGCCTGCAGCAGGCCGTGCGCCTGTACGAAAACAATGCCACGGCCTATTTGCGTACTCACCCGCTGACAGGCGAGCGCCTGACCGACATGCAGAACCGCGAGCAGGCGGTACCCTACCGGCAGGTCGTCGATAGCCCCGATTTCCAGTTGGTGCGCGCCAAGGTGCGGGCAATGCAGGGCACGCCACGCGATGCCGTCAAGGATCTGGAATACCTGCTGCAGGAAAAGAAATTCGCTTCCGAAGGCGCTATTCGTTTTGGCCTCGCCTATGCCCGTTTCCGGGCGCGTGACTGGGTGGGGGCGGAGAAGGAACTGGAGGCCGTTCGGCGCCTGAAAGTATCGGCTGCCATGTTCGAGCATCTGCGGGCCGACGTGCGTTTGGCGCAGGGCGACACAGCGGGCGGCCTGGCCATCTATCGCGATGCGATGGTGCGTTATCCGCTCAATCTGGCGCTGATCTACGGCTATGGCGCCGCGTTGATCGGCGCTCGTCGTTTCGACGATGCGCTACGCTTCGCCGAAGCGCAGTTGCGCAACTATCCCGACGATATTCGCTTGCACAAGATGCGCGCCGAAAGCTACGCCGGACTCGGCCAGCGTGCCATGCAGCACCGGGCGCTGGCCGAGGTGTTTATCCTGCAGGGGCAGACGGCAGGCGCCATCGAGCAGTTGCAGCTGGCGCAACGGGCGGGCGATGCCAATTTCTATGAGATGTCCTCCATCGATGCACGCCTGCGCGAGATGAAGCGCCGCCAGATCGAGGAAATGAAGGAAAAACGCAATTAAGGTTAGAATCAGAAGCTTGAATTCATCTGCTGAATGACCATGGAATTTGATCGCGACCTCGACGTCAAGGGCCTGAACTGCCCGCTCCCCATCCTGCGTACCAAGAAGACCTTGGCCGAAATGGAATCCGGCCAGATTCTGCGCGTCCTGGCGACTGACCCCGGCTCGCAGAAGGATTTTCCGGCCTTCGCCAAGCAGACGGGTAACGAGCTGGTCGAGCAAAAAGAAGAAAACCGAGTCTTCGAGTTTTACCTGAAGCGCAAATAAGCTCCGAATTCACCGCATTTTTTGAAGACAGGCAGGCGCCGGCAGGCGAACCTGCCGCTTGGCGTTTTGCCAGGCCGATCGATTGCCTGGAGGTGCGCGATGCCGCCTCGCTTGCTTCGGCTCTGGCGGCCTTGCAGGCCAATCCGGCATGGACGGTCGTTGCCCTCGATTACGAACTGGGCTACCTGCTCGAACCGAAGTCGGCACCACCGGGCTGGCAGGCCGGCTCGCAGGTGCTGGCGCGTTTCTGGCGCTTTGCCGAGCGGATCGAAATGGATGGCCAGGCAGCCGAGGCCTGGCTGCAGCAGGCGGCTGGCGAAGCGCCGGCCGGTGTCGGTGGCCTGCAAGCGGCAATTGACGATGCTGCGTATGCAGCAGCCATCGCCCGCATCAAGGCGCTGATTTTTGCCGGCGACTGCTACCAGGTCAATTTCACCTTCCCCCTGCAATTCACCTGGTTTGGCCGACCCGCCGCACTATACGCCCGGCTCCGCCAGCGCCAGCCGGTGCGCTACGGTGGTTTTGTCGGCAATGCCGATGCGGCCCAGGTGTCGCTGTCGCCGGAGCTGTTTCTGGAACGACGTGGCAATCGTCTGCTGACCCGGCCCATGAAGGGAACAGCACCGCGTAGCGTGGCGCCGGAGCAGTTGCTGGCCTCGGCCAAGGACAGGGCGGAAAACCTGATGATTGTCGACCTGCTGCGCAACGATCTGGGGCGGATAGCGGCGAGCGGTAGCGTGAAGGTGGATCGCCTCTTTGACATCGAGGCTTACCCGACGGTCTGGCAGATGGTGTCGGAGGTTTCGGCCGGTATCGCTCCGCAGGTCTCGTTTGGCGAGATTCTGCGCGCCCTGTTCCCCTGCGGTTCGATCACCGGTGCACCAAAAATCCGCGCCATGCAGATTGCCGCCGAACTGGAAGCGCAGCCGCGCGGCTTGTACACCGGCGCTTTGGGTTGGCTGGCACCGAATGGCGATTTTCGCCTGAACGTCGCCATTCGTACGCTGGATTTGCAGGCTGGCGGTGTCGGGCGCCTAGGTATCGGCAGCGGCATCGTGGCGGATTCCGATAGTGCCGCCGAATGGGCAGAGTGCCATCTGAAGGCGCGCTTTCTGAGCGAAGACGATCCTGGCATTCGCTTGATCGAAACCTTGCGCCGGGAAGATGGGAGCTACCCCCGTCTGGCCCTGCACATGAAGCGCTTGCGAAATTCGGCCGCCTGGCTGGGGTTTGCTTTTGACGAGCAGAAAATTCTTGCCGCGCTGGCTGATGTTTCCCCCGCTGGGCAATGGCGAGTGCGGCTGACCTTGGCCAAGCATGGCACTTGCGACGTAGCGGCTTTTCCTTTGCTGGATGAACCCGCTGGCCCGCGCCATGCCGTGCTGGCGGCGTCGCCCATCGATTCGCTTCATCCGTTGCGTCGCCACAAGACGACGGATCGGGCGCTTTACGATGTGGCACTCAAGGCCATCGCCAGCGATCCGGCAATCTTCGACCAGGTTTTTTTGAACGAACGTGGCGAGGTGGCCGAGGGGGCGCGTAGCAATGTCTTTGTCGAGCGGGATGGCCTGCTGCTGACGCCGCCGGTAAGTAGTGGCGCCTTGCCGGGTGTGTTGCGGGCGGAATTGTTGGCAGAGGGGCGAGCCAGAGAGTGTGTCTTGCTACCAGCCGACCTCAAGGACGGCTTCTGGCTGGGCAATGCCTTGCGCGGACTGGTCAGGGTGAGTCTGCGCCAGGCCTGAAGGCGGGAGCGTCTTCAGGCCTTTTGCGGCCAGGTTAGCCGCGCAGCTTGCGCAGGCCGATACCGACCATCAGGAACAGCGCGGCACCGACGCCATAGGTGAAGGCGCGGGGCACGTCGACATCCTGGTAGGCGACGAGTACCGGCGCGTCCTTTTCTATCCTGTAGCGAACGACGGTCTGGAAGTGCCAGGATGACGCCTTAACTTCGTAGATGTCGCCTTCCTTCTTCCATTTCAGCCAGTTTTTCTCTTCCTCGATCTCACCGGCCGGTTCGCTTGGTTCCAGCGCAGTCAGGCGCCCCTGGGCCTTGGCATCGGCCAGTTCGCCATAGGAGAAGCCGCAGGCTTCCTTTTTCTCGCCGCAGGCGGCCGCCAGCCGGAAAGTGGGCTTCCAGGCCGGGGCGGCCTTTTCCCAAGGCCAGGCGTAGATGAAGGCTCCTGTGCTGGCACCGACGGCGAGGGAAAAGATCATCAGGGTGGTGAAGATCTGATTGAAGAAACTGCGTTTGTCTTCCATGGCGCTCTCGTGACTCAGCCAAGCTTGGCG
>CAZDRS010000167.1:0-5533 GCA_964507585.1 uncultured Dechloromonas sp. | reverse complement strand
ATGTCCATCAGGAATTTCGGTAAAGAGAATGCGTTTGAATATAGTCGAGAACCTCATCCGGCAGCAAATAGCGAGCGGACAGGTCATTGGCCAGCAGCTTGCGGATTTGCGTTGCCGAAATGGCCAGTTGGGTCATCGCGAAAGTCACGATACCGCCGGCCGGCGCGGCTTTAAGCGCCGAGGCATCGGCCAACCGGCGATCATTGAACTCGGTGGCCAGCTCGTGCGGCAGGCTGGCCGTTTCAACCGGGAAGCCCGGCCGGTGCGAAACAGCAACGTGGGCCAGGGTGAAAATGTCGCGCCAGCGGTGCCAGGTCGCCAAGCCGGCGAAGGCATCGGCACCGACCAGCAGCACCAGTTGCTGTTGCGCCCCCAGTTCGCGGCGCAAACGCTCCAGCGTATGCACCGTGTAGCTCGGCGCATCGGCCTCGACTTCGCTGGCGTCGACACAAAAGCGCGAATTGCCGGCGGTTGCCCGGCGCACCATGTCCAGACGCTGGGCCGCCGTCACCTGCGGCACGCCGCGATGCGGCGGCTGACCGGCCGGCAACCAGCGCACACCACCCAGGCCAAGGTGGGCGATAGCCTCCTCGGCCAGGCGCAGATGACCGTAATGAATCGGGTCGAAGGTACCGCCAAAGAGGCCGAGCGGCAGGAACTGAGGCTCAGACAATTTCGGAAATGCCGAAGATATCGCGGTAGCTGGCGTAGAAGCTGGCGAAAACAGTCGGCGCAACAACCAGCACCAGGGGCAGCGTGACGAGGGCCGTGACCAGATTGACCGCCCCAGGCATGAGCAGTAGCAGAACGCCGAGCAGCACGCCGGGAATCAGCCCGGCGACGATGATCAGGCCCAGGCCGTAGACCAGGAAGGGGCGCCAGTTCATCCAGCAGGCAACAAAGCTGAAGAACAGCGCACGGCCCACGGTCAGCCGGTGCCAGGAGGCGAGCACCGGGGCGAACCACCAGGCCATCAGCACCGGCGTCATCAGCAGCATGACGACAAGCGCCGAGGGCAGGAAATCGGCATCCTCGACAACCGCCCGCTCGGCCCGGTTGCCGGCCAGCATGAAACGCAGGAGATCGCCGCCATCGAACACCGCCGAGACACCGAGGGCGCCCAGGGTGCAGCACAAATACAGGGCGCCGAGGATGGCCAGTGTGCGGCCGTTGTCCTTCAGGCTGCCATACAGGGTTTGCAGGCCGACCGGCTGGCCGCGTTCGACGTTGCGCGCCGCCTGCATCAGGCCAACCGACAGGCCCGGGATGGCCAGCGAGGCAACCAGCACGCCGACCACCGGCACGACGTTGAGGAAGAGCACGGTGAACCAGTAGGCGACGACCAGCATGCCGAGCATGATCGGATTGCGCCGGAAGATGGCAAAACCGCCCATGATCCATTGCCAGCCGGCGGCTGGCGGCAGTGTTTGCGCCCGCACCGTCAGCTACCCATGAAGATGTCGCGGTAGGAGGCGTAGACCGCACCGGAGAAGACCGGCAACAGCAGCAACAGGCCCATGCCCACCGGCAACATGGCGAAGAACAGGGCGACGACCAGGAAAACGCCGAAGATGCACATTGCCAGCCAGTTCTTGGCACCGGCCGCAAAGCTGGCCTTCATCGCATCGAGCGGCTTCATGTCGTGGAAAAAGACCAGGGCCGGCGCATACCAGGTGGCCATGATGATCGGCACGGACAGCACCATGACCAGCAAGCCGGCCAGCATGACGCCGCCGAGGGCAATGCCGAAGCCAGCCACCTTCCCGGTGACGACGCCCCCCAGCACGCCGCCGCTGACCAGCAGAAAGGCCAGGAAGGCGATGCCGAAGATGCCGAGCGCAAAAAAGAGGCCGACCATGACCAGTTGTCCGGCCTGATGATGAAAGCCGGCGAACAGATCGGCGATGGCAGGCTCTTCGTTGTTGCTGATGCGCCGGCAGACGCTGAACATGCCGGCCCCGAACAACGGCACCAGCAGGTGGGCCGAGATCTGGCCGAACAGCGGCACGATGGAGATGGCCATCAGGATGACCAGGAGCAGCACCGTTACGCCGATCCAGATGCCCGGATTGACCAGGAACATGGCCCAGCCCTGGCGCAGCCAGTCGAAGCAGGCGCCGGGATCGACCTCGCGGCTATCGCCGGCGAAGGGCGCCGGCGCCATCGGAAATGCAGGAGTTTCGTTCATGCGCGGATGCTAACGGGGGAGTTCCGGCTGGGCAAGGCGGAAAGCGGTCAAAAGCTGACAAAAATCGTCGGGATTCTTGATTGTTACCACTTCGCCCTGGCGCGGCCGGTGACGTACCTCCAAACGAAGCAGCCAGAAGCGCAGGGCAGCGGCGCGGCGAACGGCGGGCCAGGCCTGCCGTTCCGCCTCGGTCAGCGGGCGAATGCCGGCATAGCCTTCGATCAAGGCGGCCAGCGCAGGCTCATCGGCGCACCAGTCGTTGGCGACGACGGCCAGATCGAACAGCCAGGCATCCTCGCCAGCAAAGTAGAAATCGAGCAGGCCGCTCAGTTGGCCTTCGGGGCTCCACAACACGTTGTCGCGGAAGAGGTCGGCATGGATCACGCCACGCGGCAGGCCAGACCAGTCCTGCGCAGCCTGGAAAGCCAGTTCATCGGCCAGCAGCACGCGCTCTGCGGCGCTGAGCTGCGGCAACAGGGCTGCGCCAACATGTTGCCGCCAGGCCGCACCGCAGGGGTTGGGCGGCGCATCGGGCATGTCGGCCGCCGCCAGATGCAGGTGCGCCAGCATCGCGCCGACCTGCCGGCAGTGTTCGAGCGTTACCTGCTCCAGCGCAGCACCGGGCAGGCAGGTGAGCAAGGCGGCCGGCTTGCCAGCCAGCCAGCGCCAGCGTTGCCCCGACTGATCGCTCACCGGTTGCGGACAAGGCAGGCCACAGCGGGCCAGTCTGTCCTGCAAGGCGAGGTAGAAATCAAGCGCCGTCGGGTCGATGCTTTCGAACAGGGTCAGCACGTAACGCCCGGCCTCGGTCGTCACGAAATAATTGGAGTTCTGCATGCCGGCGGCAATGCCGGCGTGGCTGATCAGATCGCCGAGCCCGAGCGGCTGGAGCCAGGCGGCGAGCTGATCCCGCCCGACGGTGGTATAGACGGACACTTACCAGCTATGGATGACCCACATCGGCGGCTTGGTCGGATGCTGGTCGATACCGGCCTCAACCAGCGTGCCATCCCCCTGGCGGTCGACCAGGTAGTACGGCTTGCCGACGGCCGGGGTGACCTTGACCATGTACAACTTGCCCTTGATGCGGAATTCCTCGCGGGTTTCCCGCTCGCTCTTGACGATGGTGACCTGCGGTTCAAGGTTTTCATCGAAGGCTTCCATGCCCGGCGGCGGTGGCGGAACAGCTGGCAGCGGCTGGAGGTCGCCTTTCTGTTGCGCCCAGGCTGGGAGGGCGGCAAGAAGCAGGAGGGGGAGCAGGCGGCGCATGATGGAATCCTCGGTTTCGACTCACTGAATTTTACAGGTTGAGCAGCATCTCGTGTTCGTTCGGCAGCGGGCCGAAGGGGCGAGCCTCGTAGTGCTTGAAGATGGCTTCGACCACCTTCTCCGGCTCGTCGATAAGCTGGATCAGGTTCATATCCTCCGGATCGACCATGCCCTCGGCGACCAGCCTGTCCTTGAACCAGTCGATCATGCCCCCCCAGAACTCGGAGCAGACGAGAATGAGCGGAATCTTGCGCGCCTTGCCGGTCTGGATCAGCGTCAACGCCTCCATCAGTTCGTCCAGCGTGCCGAAACCGCCGGGCATCACCACGTAGGCGCTGGCAAAGCGGACGAACATGTACTTGCGGGCAAAGAAGTGGCGGAAGGTCTGCGAGATGTCCTGGTAGGGATTGGATTTCTGCTCGTGCGGCAACTGAATGTTGAGGCCGACCGACGGCGACTTGCCAAAGAAGGCGCCCTTGTTGGCCGCTTCCATGATGCCCGGGCCGCCACCGGAGATGACCGAGAAGCCGGAGTCCGACAGCAGGCGGGACAATTGCTCGGTCAGCATGTAGTACTTCGATTCCGGGCGCACACGGGCCGATCCGAACAGCGTCACGGCCGGCTTGATCGCCGCCAGACGTTCGGTCGCCTCGACGAACTCTGACATAATGCCGAAAATCCGCCAGGACTCGCGAGCCGTCGTATTTTTCAACAGGGCCTCGCTCTCCACACCCATTTCCAGCTTATCGCTTTCCGTCACGTTATGCCTCTCTTGTTGTTGGTGGACGGTTCGTCCTATCTCTACCGCGCTTTCCACGCCTTGCCCGACCTGCGCAACAAGGCCGGCGAGCCGACGGGCGCCATCTACGGCGTCCTGAACATGCTACGTCGTCTGGAAAGCGACTACAAGGCGGACTACAAGGCCGTTGTCTTCGATCCCCGCGGCAAGACCTTCCGCGACGACTGGTATCCCGAGTACAAAGCGCACCGGCCGCCGATGCCGGACGACCTCGCCCGCCAGATCGAGCCCATCCACGCCGCCATCAAGGCCGCCGGCTGGCCGGTGATCATGGTCGACGGCGTCGAAGCCGACGACGTGATCGGCACGCTGGCCACCCAGGCTGCCACGGCCGACATCGATACGCTGATCTCGACCGGCGACAAGGATTTGACCCAGCTGGTCGGGCCAAAGATCCGCTGGTACAACACGATGAGCAACGAATTGCTCGACGCGGCCGGGGTCGAGGCCAAGTTCGGCGTACCGCCCGAGCGCATCGTCGACTACCTGGCGCTGGTCGGCGATGCCGTCGACGGCGTGCCCGGCGTGGCGAAATGCGGCCCGAAAACCGCCCTCAAATGGCTGACCCAGTACGGCACCCTGGACAATCTGGTGGCCAATGCCGCCGAGGTTTCCGGCGTCGTCGGCCAGAACCTGCGCGACCATCTCGGCTTCCTGCCGCTGGGCAAGAAGCTGGTTACCGTCGTCTGCGACCTGCCCGACCTGCCTGCCCCGACTGGCCTGACCGCCACACCGGCGGATACCGAGACGCTGCGCGAGCTGTACACCCGCTACCAGTTCCGCACCTGGCTGGCTGAAATCGACGGCCCGGAAGCCACTACCGACATGCCGGCACAGACGGTCGGCGTGCCGGATGCCCCGCGCCGCGCCGAGAACGTTGCCGTCAGCTATGAAACAGTGCTCACCTGGCCGCAGTTCAACGCCTGGCTGGCCAAGATCGAAGCCGCCGAACTCACCGCGCTGGATACCGAAACGACCAGCCTCGATTCTTTCGCCGCCCGCATCGTCGGCATCTCCCTGTCGGTGACGCCCGGCGAAGCCTGCTACATCCCGCTCGCCCACACGGCGCCTGGCGTCGCCGACCAGTTGCCGCGCGACGAGGTGCTGGCCAAATTGAAGCCGTGGCTCGAATCCGCCACCCATAAAAAGGTGCTGCAGAACGCCAAGTACGACCAGCACGTCTTCGCCAACCATGGCGTCGCGCTGGCCGGCATCGCCCACGACACCATGCTGCAGAGCTACGTCATCGAGTCCGACAAGGGCCACGACCTCGGCCA
>CAZDRS010000166.1:0-5538 GCA_964507585.1 uncultured Dechloromonas sp. | reverse complement strand
GCTGGCGGAAAGGAAGCAATAACATGTTGGCAATCATTGGCGGCAGCGGCCTGACTACGCTGTCCAACCTTGACGTTTCGCATCGTGAAGTGGTGCGCACGCCTTATGGCGAGGCTTCCGGCGCGCTGGTCTTCGGGCAGATCTGCGGCAAGGCGGCCGTCTTCCTGCCGCGCCATGGCTACGGCCATACCATCCCGCCGCACAAGGTCAATTACCGGGCCAATATCTGGGCGCTGCACCACCACAATGTCACCGGGATCATTTCCGTCGCATCGGTCGGCGGTATCCGTGGGGATCTGCAACCGGGCGACATCGTGCTGCCCAATCAGATCATCGACTACACCTGGGGGCGCAATTCGACCTTTTTCGATGGCAATGGCACCCCCGTGCACCATGTCGATTTCACCGAACCCTACGATGCCGAGTTGAGCCGTCGCATTCTGGCCGCCGGCAAGGATCTCGGTATCGAGGTCAAGGTCGATGCCGTCTACGCCGCGACCCAGGGGCCGCGCCTGGAGACCGCCGCCGAGGTCAATCGCCTGGAGCGCGACGGTGCCGATGTAATTGGCATGACCGGTATGCCGGAGGCCGTCCTGGCTCGCGAACTGGGCATTCCCTATGCCGCCATCAACGTCATTGCCAACCATGCGGCTGGCCGTGGCGATAGCGCCAACGGTATTCACTTCGAAAGCCTGGAACACGTGCTGCACGAGGCGATGGGCCGGGTACGCAGCATCATCGAGCGCTTGGTCGGCTGCCAGGACAACTGCAGGCCGATGGGGATGTCGGTCTGATCGGCTAGGGAAGCGCTGATCAAATCGTCATCCCCGCGCAGGCGGGGATCCAGTTCTTTGATTTCCCTGGATTCCCGCTTTCGCGGGAATGACATTTCTGAATAAATCAGTGCCTCACTAAGCAAAAAACAGCGTGCCGGGATCAGCCGGCATGCTGCCATCCTCAGATTTTCAGTCGCTCCATCAATTCCGTTTCCAGGCGGATGCGATGTTGCGTTTCCCGCAGATCGCCACCACTGATCAGGAAAACGTCCTCGGCACGCTCGCCCAGCGTCGTGATCTTGGCCGTCTGCAGGTTGGCGCCGTGCTCGGCCAGCGTGTTGGCAACGGTGTACAGTAAACCCGGCCGGTCGGCGGCAACCAGCGACAGGATGAAGTGCGTTCCCTTTTCGTCGCCGCGGATGCTGACTTCCGGCTTGATCGGGAAATGCTTGACCTGGCGCGACAGCCGGCCGCTCGATGGAATGTCAGGCGGCAACTGGTGCAGCAGGCGCTGCTCCAGTTCGTGCTCGATATAGGGCACCATTTCGCGTTCGTTTTCGCGGTTTTCGACATCCAGCACGACGAAGCTGTCCAGTGCATAACCGTGTGCCGTGGTGTGAATCTTGGCGTCGACGATGCTGTAGCCGGAGCGGGCGAAGAAGCCGACGATGCGGGCGAACAGGTCGGGTTGATCCTGGGTGTAGACCATCACCTGCAAGCCCAGGCCTTCCTGGTAGGGGCGAGCCCGAACCACCGGTTGGTTGTTGAAGATGCGGTAGTGCAGCGAACGCGTGTGCCAGGCGATTTCCTCGGCCGAATGGCGCAGGAAATAAACGGTGTCGAGCTGCTTCCACAAGCGCTCATGGACAGTGTCGGAGAGCGCGAAGAAGCGTAGCAGGCGCATTGCTTCGGCCTGGCGCTCGGCAATGACGCCGTGCGCTTCCGGCGCTTCGCCCTGCGTGATGTGATGCTGGGCCTGGAAGTACAGATCGGCCAGCAGCTTGCCTTTCCAGTGGTTCCAGACCTTCGGGCTGGTGCCGCGGATGTCGGCATGGGTCAGCAGGTAGAGTGCCTGCAGGTGGCGCATGTCGCCCACCATTTTAACGAAGCGGGCGATGACCTCGGGGTCGGTCAGGTCTTCCTTCTGGGCGACCTGGGACATGACCAGGTGGTTCCTGACCAGCCAGACGACCAGCTCGGTGTCTTCCTCGCTCAGTCCGTGATCGATGCAAAACGCTTGTGCGTCCACCGTACCCAGTTCCGAATGGTCGCCGCCGCGCCCTTTGGCAATGTCGTGGAAGAGGGCGGCGACGTAGAGCAGCCACGGGCGTTCCAGTTCGCTGACGATGCGCGAGCACATTGGATACTCATGGGCGAACTCGCTCATCGTGAAGCGGCGAATGTTGCGCATCACCTGCAGGATGTGCTGATCGACCGTGTAAACGTGGAACAGGTCGTGCTGCATCTGGCCGACAATCTTGCCGAAATTGGGCAGATAGCTACCCAGAATGTCGAGCTGGTTCATGCGCCGGAATTCATGCACGATGCCCCGCTCGCTCCGCAACAGCTTCAGGAACGCAGCCCGGTTCTCCGGACTGGCGCGGAATTCCGGGGTGATCAGGTCGCGCGAGCGCCACAATGCCCGCAGGGTACGCGTTGTCATGCCGGACAACTCATGGCATTCCTGCATGACCAGGAAGGTGTCGAGAATGGCTGTCGGATTGCGTTGGAACAGGTTTTCGTCGCGGATGTCGAGCAGGTTGCCGATCATCTGGAAATTGTCGTCGAGCGGCTGCGGTACCTGCTCGGTTTTCGGCGTCAGCGCAGCACCGATGTTCTGGACGATAAAGGTGTTGAGCACGGTCACCGTCTTGGCGTGCCGGTAGTAGACCTGCATCATCTGCTCGGAAGCGCGTTTCGCCTCGTTGCTGACGAAGCCGAATTTTTCCGCCAGGTTGTTCTGGTAGTCGAACAACAGGCGATCCTCGCGCCGGCCAAGCATAAAATGCAGGCGGATGCGCAGGTGGGTTAGGTAATCCTCGCAGGTTTCCGACAGCCGCATGCCTTCCTGCGTGATGACGCCGTTTTCGTGCAGTTCGGCCCAGGTCGAACCCAGTCCTGCCGCCTTGGCCATCCAGAAAATGACCTGCAGGTCACGCAGGCCGCCTGGCGCCTCCTTGCAGTTCGGCTCCAGGCTGTACGGCGTTTCGTTGAAGCGCAGGTAACGTTCCTGTTGCTCCAGTCGCTTGGCTTCGAAAAAGACCAGCGGGTCGAGATTGCCGTGCAGGCGCTTCTGGAAGGTGGCGAACAGCTTGGCGTTGCCGGTCAGCAAGCGCGCTTCGAGCAGGGCTGTCTGCACCGTGATGTCACGTGCCGCTTCGTCCAGGCATTCTTGGATGGTGCGCACGCTGTGGCCGATTTCCAGGCCGATATCCCAGAAGTGGCCGACCAGGCGCTCCAGTTTTTCCTGCGTTGCCTTGCTCGCCTCCTGCGGCAGCAAAATCAACAGGTCGATATCCGAGGCCGGGAACAGTTCGCCCCGGCCGTAGCCGCCCACGGCAGCAAATGCCATCGACGCCGGGAAGTCGAACGAATCCCACAACTTCTGCAAGACGGCGTCGACCTGGGCGCTCCGCGCACGGAGCAGGGCGCGGGCGTCGTGGCTAAGTTCGTAATTCTGCTGGAGTTGCAGCTGGTTGGCCTTGACCTCGGCCCGCAGGGCAGCAACGTCGCAGCTCATCAGACGATCCAGTCAGGCTTGGCGCGGCATCCGGCCGAGAGGGTCAGCACCTCGTAACCGCTCTCGGTAACCAGGATGGTGTGCTCCCATTGTGCGGACAGGCTGCGATCCTTGGTGACAATCGTCCACCCATCGGCCATTTCGCGGATGGCGGCCTTGCCGGCGTTGATCATCGGCTCAATGGTGAAAATCATGCCCGGCGCCAGCTTCGGGCCGGTGCCAGCCTTGCCGTAGTGCAGTACTTGCGGATCTTCGTGGAACTTGGCGCCGATGCCGTGACCGCAGAATTCGCGCACGACCGAATAGCCGTTCTTCTCGGCATGTTTTTGAATGATCGCACCAATGTCGCCGAGGTGGGCGCCTGGCTTGACGACCGAAATCCCCAGCCACATGCATTCGAAGGTAATCTCGCACAAGCGGTTTGCCTGGATCGAGCCTTCGCCGACCACGAACATCCGGCTGGTGTCGCCGTGGTAGCCATCCTTGATCGTCGTGATGTCGAGATTGATGATATCGCCGGTCTTCAGCACACGTTCGCCCGGTACGCCGTGGCACACCTGCTGGTTGACTGAGGTGCAGATCGACTTCGGATACGGATCGTAGCCCGATGGCGCGTAGTTCAGAGGGGCCGGAATACAGCCCTGAACATCGACCATGTAGTCGTGGCAAAGCTTGTCGAGTTCCTCGGTGGTAATGCCGGCCTTGACGTAGGGCTCGATGTAGTCGAGAACCTCTCCGGCCAGACGCCCGGCAACGCGCATTTTTTCGATTTCGTCCGGGGTCTTGATGGTGATGCTCATGGCTGTTCTAGGGTGCGTTGGAGAAAAACAAGGATAAATGATGGGGCTTCTTTCGCAAAGCAGAAGCCCGGAGAAATGGCATACTGCGCGGGTTTTCAGCCTGTCGGAAATGCAATGAAGATTCTTCTGCTCGGTAAGGATGGCCAGGTCGGCTGGCAACTGCAGCGCTCCCTGGCGCCGCATGGCGAGGTGGTCGCCTGTGGGCGCGGCGAATGTGATTTGTCCGATGTGGCGCAGATTCGTTCCGTTGTTCGTGCGTTCAAGCCGTCGATCATCGTCAATGCCACGGCCTATACCGCGGTCGATAGAGCCGAGTCGGAACCCGATCTGGCCGGGCGCATCAATGCGTTGGCGCCCGGCGTCCTGGCCGAGGAAGCGAAGCCGCTCGGTGCGCTGCTCGTCCACTACTCGACCGATTACGTCTACGACGGCAGCAAGGCAACGCCTTATTGCGAAACCGATCCGACCGGGCCGCGGAGTGTCTATGGCCAGACCAAGCTGGCCGGCGAGGAGGCGATTCGTGCGGTTGGCGGCAAGTCGATCATTTTCAGAACCAGTTGGGTGTTCGGCGCCCGCGGTGGCAATTTCGTCAAAACCATCCTGCGCCTGGCGCGTGAAAAGGAAAGCCTCAACGTTGTTGCCGATCAGGTCGGCTCACCGACGCCGGCTGCCCTGATTGCGACGGTCAGCGGTGTCGCGCTGGCCATGCTCAAGCATGGGCAATTGCTGGAGCAAGGTGAAAACCGCCTGTACCACCTGGCTGCGGCACGTCCGGTCAGTTGGTGCGATTTCGCCCGCACTATCGTTGGCCTGGCCGGTCAGGCGCCCGGCTTCGATTTGCGCCTGAAGCCGGAGGCGATCAAGGCCATCACGACGGCCGAATACCCGACACCGGCCCGCCGACCAGCCAATTCCCGTCTCGATTGCCACAAGTTGGAAAGCGATTTCGGCTTGCAAATGCCCGATTGGCAGCCCTACCTGGAGCGCATGCTGCAATTGCTCGCACTCAAGCAAAACGGCTATTGATGCGGCATGCCGGCGGCGCATCGCCGATAGGCCGAAGATGCCGGGTGGGGCTTTTGGCTTCGCTGTTCTGCTGCTATAATCCGCAGGTTCTTCTCGGTCGTTTTGGTCGTAAAGAATGGCTGCCTGCATGTTGCGGGTGGTCAAAATCCACACATCCGCCGATTAAGGGTGTTCGTCAAAACTCAATAATGACGGG
>CAZDRS010000165.1:0-5625 GCA_964507585.1 uncultured Dechloromonas sp. | reverse complement strand
GACTCGGGGTTCAGCGTGTTCTTGCGCCACAGGCCCCAGGTGTCCTTGGTGCGCTGGCGGACGATCTTGCCGCGCTCCAGCACGATGGGGCGAAAACCCATCTGGGCCAGCAGCAGGGCGGCCATGAAGCCGCAGGGCCCCATGCCGATGATGATGGGGCGTTCCTGCAGATCAGCCGGCGCCTGGGCGACGACCTTGTAGGCCATGTCCGGCGTTGGGCTGATGTTACGGTCACCGTGCAGGCGCTTGAATACGGCGGCCTCGTCGCGCAATGTGCAATCGAGGGTGTAGATCAGCGCAATGGCCGATTTCTTGCGTGCGTCGTAGCCGCGGCGGAAAAGCGAGAAGTTCAGCAGATCGGCGTCGGCGATGCCCAGGCGCTGGCAGATGGCCGGCCGCAGGGCGTCGGCCGCGTGGTCGAGCGGGAGCTTCAGTTCGGTGATGCGCAGCATGTCTCGCCCCGTCTCTCAGCGTTCCTTGAACTGCTTGTGGCAGCTCTTGCAGCTGTCGTGCACGGCATCGTAGGCCTTCTCGACTGTCGCCTTGTCACGGCCCTTGACCGCTTCCTGCAGCTTGTCGGTGGCAGCGATGAAGGCCTGCTTTTCCTTCTCGAAGGCTTCCGGCTGCTTCCACACCTCGCCGGTCGCCTTGGTCGGCGGGTAGTTGGTGTCCGCCCCGAAGTACGACCACGGCCCTTCGCGTTTGGCGACCAGTTCGGCCGACAGCTTGTCGAAACGCTCGGCATCGAAGTTGCCCTTGCGCAGCATGACGCCCATCGGTTCGAAGGACTTGATGATGTCCTTGAACGCCTGCTGGCGGTGCTTGACCGGCTGTCCCGGGCGGGTGTCCTCCGGTTCGCCACAAGCCGCGAGCAGCGTGGCGGTGGAAAGGGCGACAAGGCCGATCTTGAGGAGCTTGAACATGGTGGCGGCAGGGCAGGGGGAAAGGGCGAATTATACGTGCTGCGCCCCGGCCTTTCTGTGCCGTCAGGTAACCACGTAATCGATCACTTCCGGCGGCGTGCCGCGCGGCGTTTCGCCGACCAGTTCGCAGACCGAGACTTCGATGCCGTGGCACATCGAGGCCAGCGCCAGGTCGTTCGGTTCCTTGCCGAAGGGTTCCTCGATCTGCTCGCCGATCACGTCCAGCGCCAGGAAGGTGTAGGCGATGAAGGGGGCGATCAGCGTCGTCAGCCAGCCGATGGAGGTGCTCAGGCCGATGGGCAGCAGCAGGCAATAGACCATCACGGTGCGGTTCATCAGCACCCTGTAGGTGTAGGGGATGGGCGTGTTGGCGATGCGCTCGCAGGCGCCGGAGGCTTCGGTCAGCAGGTTGAGGTTGCGGTCGAGCGATTGCAGTTGCAAGTCGCTGATCGTGCCGGCCTGCTGCGCTGCGGCGATGTCCTGGGCCAGGCAGAGGAGCAGGACGGAAGGCGGGAAGCGGGCGGCGCAGACCCGTTCGAGCACCTCGCCATCGAGGCGGCAGGCCAGGTCGGGGCGTGGGTCGGTGCTGCGCAACTGGTGCTTGAGGGCATAGGCGAAGGCGCCCAGGGTGCGGGCGATGCGCCGCTGCAAATCGCTTGCGGCAGGGGCGAAGCTGGCGATTTCGCGGGTCAGCGAGCGGGCGGCGATGAGCAGGTTGCCCCATTGCTTGCGCGCCTCCCAGTAGCGGTCGTAGCTGACCGAGTTGCGGAAGCCGAGGAAGATGGCCAGCGCCACGCCCATCAGCGTAAAGGGCGGGATGGACAGCGCCGAGGCGGCGTGCAGGCTCATCCACCAGTCGCTGCAGAGCACGCTGGCGACGGAAACGGCCAGCACGAGCAGCAGGCGGGTCAGGATGTAGGGCAGCACCGAGCCGCGCCAGACGAAAAGGAGGTGAAACCAGTGCAGGTGAGGGCGGACGATCATGGTGGCAGGGGCTTAACGGGTTTCGTCTATGACCATGAGCAGCTTGGCCTCAACCTCGGCGGCGATTTCGGCCAGCCGGGGGTTGCTGCCCAGGGCCTCGATCAGGGCTGGCGGTCGTATCAGGCCGATCTTGGTGGCGCCGTTCTCGGTGAATACCGCAATGCGCCACGGAATGCTCAGGCTCAGGCGCATGTCGATATTGAGCAGGTCTGCGGCGTAGCGGTAATTGATGACCTCATGCACCTGGCAGTCTTCATCCAGTTCGACGCCCCGCCGTTGCAGGGTTTCGCCGATATCCTGGCGGTGCAGGACGACAAAGCCGAGGCGCTCGATTACCGGCCCGAGGTCGAGGTTGGCCTCGTAGAAGGATTTGCTGCTTTCGACGATGTAGAACACGGTGTTTCCTCAGGCGACTGAGGTGCGCAGGATAGCGGAGGCGCCCCGAACGAACAACCGGCAATCAGGCCGGGCAGTCCGCCAGGCAACAAGTATTGCGGCCGCTACCCTTGGCGGCGTAGAGCGCCCGGTCGGCGTTTTCGAGCAACTCGCCCAGATCCCGGCCGGCGGCTGGATAGACGGCAATGCCGATGCTTGCCGATACCCGCGTGGCAATGCCCTCGTAGGGCTTGGCCAGCTCGGCCACCAGGCGCTGGGCGGTTTCAATGGCGCTGGCCTGGTCGGCATCGACGAGCAGGATGGAGAACTCGTCGCCACCCATGCGGGCCGCCGCGTCGGCAGCGCGGATGGTTTTTTCGAGGCGGCGGGCAACGGCTTCGAGCAGGCGATCGCCGGCGGCATGGCCTTCCTCGTCATTGACCACCTTGAAATTGTCGAGATCGATGGCGAGGATGCTCAGTTTGCCGTGCTCCCGCTCGGCGATGGCCAACTGGTGCTGCACCAGTTCGTAAAACAAGGCGCGGTTGCCCAGTTCGGTCAGCGGGTCGTGGTAGGCGCGGTGATGTACCTTGGCCATCAGGTGCGATGCCTGGACGATGGCATGGCCGACGGCCTCGGCCTCGTACAGTTGCACCTCGGGCAGGGTGAGGGGCTTGCCGTCGCGCAAGGCGAGCGCCGCATCGTTCAGGTACTGCACCGAGGACAGCACGCGCCGCGTAATGCCCACCGCCAGCCAGGCGCCGATGATGATGAAGGCCAGCGCCGCCGCACCAACGCCGGCGAACATGCCGAGCATCTCGACCTGGCTTGCCGACTTGGGTGCGCCGGTGGCGACGCTCCAGTTCCACAGCCCGGAGCGGACATGAGCCGTGGTGACCGCGATGCCCTCCTTGGTCAGCGCCACCAGCGAGCCATGGTGGCTGGATTTCACGTGTTCGACCAGTTCGGGAACCGCTTTTTGGCCAACGAAGCGTTCCGCCTCCCGCGAGCGGCCGATGATGGTGCCCGAGCTGTCGATGATGGCGGCCAGCCAGCCGTCGGGTAGCGGCTGCCGTTGCAGCAACAGGCTCAATTGCTGGGGGAGCAGGCCAACATTCAGCGAATAAATGATCTGGCCGTCCTTGTCCCGGACGGGAACGCCCATGGCGAGGATGGGTTGCCCGGTGAGCGGGCCGGTGAACAGGTCGGAAAGGACGGTTTGGCCGGTGGTGAACACCGCGTCGAGCTGCGGCGAGCTCCCGCTTTGCGGCAGCGGCATGCCGAAAGGCCGCAGCGTATTGATCACCTGCCGCCCCTGGCGGTCGATCAGCACATAGTTGTACGCCGTCTGCGAGCTCAGTGCTGCCCGGGCAATCTGGTGGAACATCCGTAGATTGCCGTTTTTCAGATGTTCCGAAGTGGCCAGCACGTGCAGGCCGGATTCTATGGCCACCAGTTCGCGGTCGAGGTCGACCAGGATCTGCCCGGCCAGCGCTTCGGTCTGGCTGGCGATTTTTTCCTTTTCTAGCTGGTAGTTGGCGTAAACCAGGTAAGAGGAGATGGCCAGGCCGGGCAGTATGCAGATCAACACTAGCATGGTCAGGCTGGTGTGCAGCGAGACGTGGTGCGCCCGGTCGTGGGCAAACGCCACCCAGCCCGTGCCCCTAGCCGGGTCTGCCGTACTGCCTGGGCTTTCTGCGGTCTGCTTGGCGCTCACGAAAATCCCTCATGTTGGATTTCGTAGATACGACTTTCAGGCTAGGTGCCTTGGGGGCTTTAGTCAATAAACTTGTGTTTGCGTCGACTTCGGATAGCGCAGACAGGTTCCCGCTGGCCGGCTTTTAATCCACCAGCTTTTCGAGGGCTTCGAGCATTTGCAGGGCGCGGGCCCGGTTTCTGGCAATGGCCGCCGCCCGTCCTTCGACATCGGCACTCTGCGCCCGCGAAGCTTCGAGCAGCGCCTGGTGCGTCGTCATGCCGCCAAGGGCTGCCTGCAGCATGGTTTCGGCTTGTTGGTCGGTGTCCTGGTCAGACATGCGTTTCTCCGTGCATTTCATTGGCTCGGCTTTGTACCAGAAAAAAAGCCCTGCGGGTTGCGCAGGGCTTTCGTACGAGCCGGTTTCGCGGATTAGCGCTTGGTCATCGCAGCGATGTTGGCCTGGGCGACATCGGCGAATTGCTTGGCCATGGCGTTCATGTTGCCAAAAGCGGAGTTGGCGGCGGCAACGGCGCTCTGGATGGCGGCGACGGCACCTTCGGAACCGGCCGGGGCAGACTTGGCAGCCAGGTCGACCATCTTGGTGACGGACTTCTGGAATTCGCCGAACTGGGCTTCGACCATCTTGGCCAGTTCCTGCTGGGTTTCGCTGGTGATTTCGTAAACCGACTTGCCGTAGGCGACGGCCTTGTCGACAGCCGGCTGGGCCAGCGACTTCTGGGCGGCGAAGGCGGCTTGCGGATCCTTGGCGGCGAGCACGGTCTGCACGCCGGAAGCGGTGTCTTCCAGGGCGCTGCGGGCGGTGTTCAGGTTCAGGGCGGCGATGCGCTCGGCAGAAGCCAGGGCGGTGTTGGCGACAGCCAGCAGGGAATCGACGGTGGCCTTGTTGGCAGCGGTGAATTGTTCGACGTTGAGGGTCATGGCTTTTCCTTGGAAGAGGTAATTGATGTGTTCGGCGCTCAGTATAGAGCACTTGCAAGCAAAATTGTGCACTGCAACAAAAATTAGTTTTTCTCGAGCCTGACGCTGTCGTTTCGTTTGTTTGCCATTGGTGCACCGCCATGGTGCATGAGGTCGGGCGGCGGGCTTTCAATGGGTGCGCAGGCCGGGTAATGTGGCACCGATATCGCGCCATATGCCATCCGTTTTCAGGCTGGTTCGCCTCTTGCTTTTACGGTCTCAGTCATTTGCCCGGAGCCCAACCGTGTCCATTCACGTCGCCCTCAACCACGTTACCCACTATTCCTACGACCGCCCGGTCAATCTCGGGCCACAGGTCATCCGGCTGCGTCCGTGCCCGCATTCGCGCACCCGCATCCTTTCCTACGCGCTGAAGGTCACGCCGGAAGCGCATTTCATCAACTGGCAGCAGGATCCGCAGGGCAACTACCTGGCCCGCCTGGTCTTCCCGGAAAAGACGCGCGAATTCCGCTTCGAGGTTGATCTGGTGGCCGAGATGTCGGTCATCAATCCCTTCGATTTCTTTCTCGAACCGCATGCCGAGGAGTTTCCCTTCCAGTACGAAGCCTGGCAGCGCCATGAACTGACGCCCTACCTGTACAAGGTTCCCGGTGGTGCGCTGTTCGATAAATACGTCGCTGCCATCCCGCTGGCGAAGAAACGTAG
>CAZDRS010000164.1:0-5657 GCA_964507585.1 uncultured Dechloromonas sp. | reverse complement strand
TCGCCGTTCTTCAGCAGATAGGTAACTTCCAGGAAGTTGCAGTTTTCAGCCAGTTGCTCGATCGGATAGCCACGGTACAGCAGCTCGCCCTTGTCGCCATCAATGAAGGTAACCTTGGACTTGCAGCTAGCGGTGGAGAGGAAACCGGAGTCGTAGGTAAACAAACCGGTCTTGCCACCGAGCGTACGAATATCGACGCAGTCGTTGCCGTGCGTCGGAGACATGATCGGGAAATCGACGGGAGCCTGTCCATCGATGTTCAAAGTTGCCTTGCGTTCGGTCGTCATGGTGTCTTCCCTTTACAGGTGTTGGTTGTCACTGCACTGCCAAAAAGCGGTAAACATTCCTAAGTTAGAACGTCAACCTTACTCAACTCTTACGAATCGCAGCCACGATAGGTGCGAAACGAGGATCATCGCACTCGGTCTTGCCACTCAGCCAATCCCAGAGTTCGTGATCCTCCATGTCTGCAAGTTCCACGAACACCTTTTTTTCATCCTCGGATAAGCGGTCGAAACCGCTATCGAGAAAGCGCGTCAGCGTGATATCCAGTTCGAGCAGCGCCCGACGGATACAACGCCAACGCAGGCGCTCGTAATCTGCGCGCTCCATCAGACAGCGCGGCGAACCATCATGTCCTTGATCTTGCCGATGGCCTTGGTCGGGTTCAGACCCTTCGGGCACACGTCAACGCAGTTCATGATGGTATGGCAACGGAACAGGCGATACGGATCCTCGAGGTTGTCGAGGCGCTCGTTGGTTGCCTGGTCGCGCGTGTCGGCGATGAAGCGATAAGCAGCCAGCAGGCCGGCCGGGCCGACGAATTTGTCCGGGTTCCACCAGAACGACGGACAAGACGTGGAACAGCAAGCACACAGGATGCACTCGTACAGGCCGTTCAGCTCTTCACGATCTTCCGGCGACTGCAGGCGCTCGCGCTCCGGAGCCGGGTCGTTGTTGATCAGGTACGGCTTGATCGAGTGGTACTGCTTGAAGAACTGGGTCATGTCGACGATCAGGTCGCGGATGACCGGCAGGCCCGGCAGCGGGCGCAGGACGATCGGCTGCTTCAGTTCGTCGATATCGGTCAGACAGGCCAGGCCGTTCTTGCCGTTGATGTTCATGGCGTCGGAACCGCAGACGCCTTCACGGCAGGAGCGACGATAGGACAGGGTATCGTCTTTCGCCTTCAGCGCGGTCAGCGCATCCAGCAATTTGCGATCGGTCGGTTCGAGCTCGACCGAGATGTCCTGCATGTACGGCGCATCGTCCTTATCCGGATCGTAGCGGTAGATGCTGAATTGAACCATGCGTTTGCTCATGTTCTTCTCCGATTAGTACGAGCGCGTCTTCAGCGCGATGGTTTCGACGGTCAGCGGCTGCATGTTCACCGGCTTGTAGCTGATCGTGTTGTCGACCGGGTTGAACAGCGTGTGCTTCAGCCATTCAGCGTCGTTACGACCATTCGGGAATTCCGGCGTATCCGGTGCATCGTCACGCACGTGAGCACCGCGCGATTCCTTGCGGGCCTCGGCGGAGAGCATGGTGGCCTTGGCGACTTCGATCAGGTTTTCCATCTCGAGAGCTTCGGTACGGGCCGTGTTCCAGGCCATCGACTTGTCCTTGATCTCGAGCTGGCGAGCTGCCTTTTCGACTTCCAGGATCTTTTCGACACCACTCTTCAACAGATCGCCGAAACGGAACACGCCAGCGTGGTTCTGCATCGTACGCTGCATGGCCAGGCGGGTTTCGTGCACGTTGGCACCGCCCTTGCGGTTATCCAGCGCGGAGATACGGGACAACGACTTCTCGGCAGCATCCTTCGGCAGCTCACGGTGAGCCTTGCCGGCCTTGAGGTCTTCCACGGCGGAATCGCCAGCCGACTTGCCGAAGACCAGCAGATCAAGCAGGGAGTTGGTACCGAGACGGTTGGCACCGTGCACCGACGCACAGGCGCATTCGCCGGCGGCGTAGAAGCCCGGGACGATGGTATTGGGATCGCCGTTCTGCGGCGTGACGACACGACCGGAGTAATGCGTCGGGATACCGCCCATCTGGTAGTGGCAGGTCGGAACGACCGGCAGCGGCTCCTTGATGCAATCCACACCAGCAAACTGCAAGCCGATTTCGCGGATACCCGGCAGGCGCTTCATAATGGTGTTCGGGTCGAGGTGGGTGATGTCGAGCAGGACGTAGTCCTTGTTGACGCCACAACCACGGCCTTCGTTGATTTCGGTAGTCATGGCGCGGGAAACCACGTCACGCGACGCCAGATCCTTGGCGTTCGGGGCGTAGCGCTCCATGAAACGTTCCTTGCTGCTGTTACGCAAGATACCGCCTTCACCGCGCACGCCTTCGGTAATCAGCACGCCGGCACCGGCGACGCCGGTCGGGTGGAACTGCCAGAACTCCATGTCTTCCAGCGGGATGCCGGCACGCGCCGCCATACCCAGGCCGTCACCGGTATTAATGAAGGCATTGGTGGAAGAATAGAAGATACGGCCGGCACCACCGGTCGCGAAAATGGTGGCACGGGTGTGGAAGATGACGACCTGGCCGGTTTCCATTTCCATGGCGGTGACGCCAAGGACGTGGCCTTCTTCATCGCGGATCAGATCGAGCGCCATCCACTCAACGAAGAACTGGGTGTTGGCCTTGACGTTGCGCTGATACATGGCGTGCAACATGGCGTGACCGGTACGGTCAGCCGCGGCACAGGAACGGCGCACCGGCTTTTCGCCAAAGTTGGACATGTGGCCGCCGAACGGACGCTGGTAGATCTTGCCGTTGTCGGTACGGTCGAAGGGCATGCCGTAGTGCTCGAGCTCGACGACGCACTCGTTGGCCTTGCGCACCATGAATTCGATAGCGTCTTGGTCGCCGAGCCAGTCGGATCCCTTGACGGTATCGTACATATGCCAATGCCAATGATCTTCCTCGGAGTTACCGAGCGAGGCAGCAACACCGCCCTGGGCAGCAACAGTGTGCGAACGAGTCGGGAAGACCTTGGACAGGACAGCGGTCTTCAGACCAGCCTCGGACAATTGAATCGCGGAACGCAGACCGGCGCCACCGGCACCGACGATGACTGCGTCGAATTTCAGAACAGGAATACTCACGCTTACAGCCTCCAGAGAATCGCAGCAGCCCAGGCGGTGTAACCAACCAGGGCACAAATGGTCAGGACATGCAGAGTCAGACGGATACCCGTCGGCTTCACGTAGTCCATCCAGATGTCACGCACGCCGATCCAGGCGTGATAGAACAGGCTGACGAAGAAGAGGAAAGTCAGGAACTTGATAACGCCATTGGCGAACACGCCCTGCCAGGCTTCGAAGGTGGAAGGACGAACAACCAGCAACACGGCAGCGATCAGCACGGAATAAACAGCCATGATAACGGCGGTGGCGCGCTGGGCGATCCAATCCTTGAGGCCGTAGTGAGCCCCGACAACGATACGGTTGATCACAGCAGAACCCCCCACAGGATCAGGGTCAGCGGGATGCTGACAGCGAACACGACTGCCGCAGACTGACGAGCAGCCTCTTTCTCGATGCCAACATGCAGATCGAGCAGCAGGAAGCGGATACCGGCACAGAAGTGGTGAATGAACGCCCACAACAAACCAGCCAGAATCACCTTGACGGGCAACAGGCCAGCCACCGATTTGAAGGTAGCAAAGCTTTCAGCGGAACCCAGGCTGGCACCGAAGAGCCACAGCATCACCGGAAAGCAAAGAAACAGACCCGCACCGCTGACACGGTGAAGAATCGAAACCTTGCCAGGCAACGGCAGCCTGATTGAAGTCAAGTCCAAGTTTTTTGGACGTTTCTTGATGGTCATTTCTGCCATGAACGTCATCCCTCGCGTAAAGATGCGGTTATCCGCTTGTACGTGGTTTGAAAAGAACGGTAATTATACATTCAAAACCAGGCCAAACACGCCACTCCGTGCGCTTTACGACCTAATCCGAAAGCATGCTTCCTCAGCCCAAATCATTGCGATAGTAATGCTGCCGTGTGCAATACAACCCGCGGCGCCATTCCACCGGCTTATTACCATAGGTATACGCTGTCCTCTCGACAAGCAGCAGCGGGTCACCCGGTTCAACCCCCAACAACCCGGCACTCTGAACATCGGCCGCCACGGCACGCAGATGCTCCTCCGCATTGATCATGCGGACACCGAAATCGCTCTCGAACAGGCTATACAGGGAGCGCTCACCACCGCGCAAGCGCTCTAGGGTCAAACCGTCGAACAGGTCTGCCACCAGAAAGATTTCATCAAAAACCACCGGCTCGCCATCGAAACGCAGCAAGCGCTTGACGTGAACCACACGCTCACCCACCTTGAGCCCGAGCGCGCCGGCAACCTCCGGCGTGGACGCAACGGTATCGCAGTAAAACGGATCGCTGACCGTCGGCATGGCCTTACCGCTATCCGGCACCAAGCGCAAAAAACGATAAAAGGAACGGGGGTCATCATGGGTGGCAACAAAAGTGCCCTTGCCCTGACGACGTACCAGCATGTTTTCTGCGGCCATCTCATCGATGGCCTTGCGAACCGTGCCCTGGCTGACATTAAAGCGGGCCGCCAACTCGCCCTCGCTAGGAATGGCATCGCCCGGCCCCCATTCACCCTGCTCCAGGCTGCGGATTAGAAAATCCTTGATCTGGCGATAAAGCGGGCTGAATGTTGGCGAGGCCAAGCGGGCGGCAGGACGGGAAACGTCACGAGTCATGGGGGCAAATTTCAGCACATTTCAGGCAGAGCGTCCACGAAAAGTTGTCTTATATAAGACAGATGATGAATTGACAGCTTATCGCCGAACTTCTAACATCTTTGGTCTGATGCTCCAGCTCACCACGCAAGGTAATTACAAAGCTGGGCACACGGATTACCCGCACAATTTCAACCACGCTGTTTCAATACAGGAGCGATTTATGTCCAAAGCCCCCATGCGCGTTGCTGTTACCGGCGCCGCCGGCCAGATCGGTTATAGCCTGCTGTTCCGCATTGCCTCCGGCGAAATGCTCGGCAAAGACCAGCCGGTCATCCTCCAGTTGCTCGACCTGCCGCAGGCCCAGCAAGCCGTCAAGGGTGTGATGATGGAATTGGACGACTGCGCCTTCCCGCTGCTGGCTGGCATGGTTGCCACCGATGACCCGAACGTCGCATTCAAGGATGCCGACGTCTGCTTGCTGGTTGGTGCCCGTCCGCGCACCAAGGGCATGGAGCGTGCCGACCTGCTGACCGCCAACGGCGCCATCTTCACCGTTCAGGGCAAGGCCATTGCCGAGAACGCCAAGGAAGACGTCAAGGTTCTGGTCGTTGGCAACCCGTGCAACACCAACGCCTACATCGCCGCTGCTGCCGCCAAGAAGGTTGGCCGCACCAACCCGAACAACTACCACGGCATGCTGCGCCTCGACCACAACCGTGCGCTGTCCCAACTGGCCGAGAAGTCCGGCCGTGCCGTTTCTTCCTTCAAGAAGCTGGTCGTTTGGGGTAACCACTCGCCCACGATGTACGCCGATTACCGCAACTGCGAGTCCAACGGCGACAACGTCAAGGCCCTGATCAACGATCACGCCTGGAACAACGACGTGTTCCTGCCGACCGTCGGCAAGCGCGGCGCTGCCATCATCGAAGCCCGC
>CAZDRS010000163.1:0-5691 GCA_964507585.1 uncultured Dechloromonas sp. | reverse complement strand
TGAGGATGCGTTCGGTGTCGGAACCGGCCTTCGGGCAGCCCAGGGAAACGATGCCAACGGTCGGCACTTTGAGTTCAGTAGTCATGCAATAAAACCTTGTCCGGACTGGCCGGCGAGCAAAACCCGTATTTTACCGGCAGAAGGCATCCGGCAGGCGTTCGATAGCCTGCTTCCGGCACCGCCTCTCCCGACCCTGCCTCAGATCACCAGTTGCGTTCCCAACTCCACCACGCGATTGGTCGGAATCTGGAAGAAATCGCTGGCACTGGTGGCGTTCTTCGACATCAGCGCAAACAGGCGGGCACGCAGCAGGGTCATGCGCTTGGTCATCGACGGCACGATGGTTTCGCGCGACAGGTAGAAGGTCGTTTCCATCATGTCGAAACGTTCGCCCAGGTGCTTGCACTGTTCGAGTACCGACGGAATATCCGGGCTTTCCATGAAGCCGTAACGGACGATCAGCCGCATGAAGCCCTTGCCCATGCGGTGCAGGTAAATGCGATCCATGTCGTTGACGTGCGGCGTATCGGCAGTTTGCACCGTCACCAGCACAACGCGCTCGTGCAGCACCTGGTTGTGCTTGAGGTTGTGCAACAGGGCGGGCGGCACGCCTTCCTTGGAACTGGTCATAAAGACCGCCGTGCCATTGATGCGGTGCACATCGTCGATGGCCATCAGGAAATCCTCCATCGGTATGCTCTGCTTGGCCATTTCCTCCGAGACGAGGCGGCGCCCGCGGCGCCAGGTGGTCAGCACGGAGAAGGAAACCAGGCCCATGGCAATCGGGAACCAGCCGCCTTCCGGAATCTTGATGGCGTTGGCGGTAAAGAAGGCAATATCGACCGTCAGGAAAAAGCCGGCGGCGGCAATCACCAGGCTCCAGTGCCATTTCCACATCAGGGCCATGACGAAAGCGACCAGGATGGTATCGATCAGCATCGTGCCGGTGACCGCAATGCCGTAGGCGGCAGCCAGGTTGGACGAGGACTTGAAGCCGATGACCAGCGCCACCACCGCCAGATAGAGGCTCCAGTTGGTGAAGGGAACGTAGATCTGTCCTTCTTCATGGCCGGAGGTATGAATGATCTGCATGCGGGGCAGCAAGCCCATCTGCACCGACTGGCGGGCCACCGAGAAGGCGCCGGAAATGACTGCCTGGGAGGCGATGACGGTGGCCAGCGTGGCCAGGCCGAGCATCGGGATCAGGGCCCAATCCGGTGCGAGGTGGAAGAAGGGATTCTGGATGGCTTCCGGCTCGGCGAGCAGCAAGGCGCCCTGGCCGAAATAGTTGAGCACCAGCGATGGCATCACGAAAGCGAACCAGGCCAGGCGAATCGGGAAACGGCCGAAATGGCCCATATCGGTATACAAGGCCTCGCCGCCGGTTACCGCCAGCACGACCGAACCCAGCGCCAGGAAGGCCAAGCCGGGATGCGTTCCGATGAAGCCAATGGCGTACTGCGGATTGAGTGCGGCCAGCACGCCCGGGTTACGGATGATTTCCAGTACGCCCAGCAAGCCCAGCACGCCAAACCAGCAGGCCATGATCGGCCCGAAGAACAGGCCGACCGAACCGGTGCCGCGCTTCTGGATGAAAAACAGTCCGGTCAAGATCGCCAGCGTGATCGGAATGACGTAAGGCGTCAGAGTCGGGGTCACCAACTCCATGCCCTCGACAGCGGAGAGTACCGAGATGGCCGGCGTGATCATGCTGTCGCCGTAGAACAGGGCCGCCGCAAAAATGCCGAGCAGCGTGACGACCCACGCCAGGCGCGGATTCTTGGCGCGCTCGGTAACCAGTGCCAAGAGGGCCAGCGAGCCGCCTTCGCCACGGTTGTCGGCGCGCATGATGACCAGCACGTATTTCAGCGATACCAGCAACATGATCGACCAGAACACCATGGACAAAATGCCCAGGATGTTGTCCGGCGTAACCGGAATCGGATGATGGCCGTTGAAGATTTCCTTCAAGGCATAAAGCGGGCTGGTGCCAATGTCGCCAAAAACAACGCCGATAGCGCCCAGCGTCAGCGTAGACAAGGCCTGACGTGACTGCATGATTCCCCCTGACGGCACCCAAAGCGCCGGATTTTATGGTGCCCACTGGCATCCAGGCCAGTAGCAATCCGAGAAATCTAGCACTTTCGACTGACCTGGAGATGACAATATGCATCTCGACAGCAAAAAAAGACGGCATTCACGGCACAAGAAAAACTCGACGCCGGCCAGATATTGGTTATAATGCGCGCCCTTTCGCGTCCTTAGCTCAGTTGGTAGAGCGTCGCCCTTACAAGGCGAATGTCGGCGGTTCGACCCCGTCAGGACGCACCAGGTTGCCCATGTGGCTCAGTGGTAGAGCACTCCCTTGGTAAGGGAGAGGTCGGCAGTTCGATCCTGCCCATGGGCACCACTCCTTTTGGCCTTGCCGGCCATCCCCATCAAATTTGCGTCAAATGCTTGCCGTCAGGGTTTTGCACCCTGCAGGCCGCGCTGCTTGAGGGCTGCCAAGAACTCGCCGAAGCTGGTTTCGCGAACCGAAATCCCGCTCAGCGTATCGCGCAGGTTGAAGAACCCGCCTTCGTCCTGGCCGGCTTGTGCCACACCCCGACCAACGGCGGCGCTAGCGGGCTGCGGGCGTAACGTCTTGGATTGGGTGGCTGACATGTTCGTGCTCCTCTGGGGTTCGATGCCAGTGTTATCCAGATCGGGAAAATCGTCCGTGATGAAATTCACGTGGTATTCAAGATGGGGGCAATATCGACGCCCCGCGCGGCTTCGGAATGCAGCGGACATTGTGTAGACTGCGCCTACTTTTATCCGCCCAGCCCCGCATGGAAAGCCCCGATCTCGCCGCCGTCTGGTTGACACTCAAACTGGCTACGGTGGTTACCTTGCTGCTCCTCGTCTTCGGCACGCCCATCGCCTGGTGGCTGGCGCGCACGCGCTCTGCCCTCAAGGGAGCGATAGGGGCCGTCGTCGCCTTGCCGCTGGTACTGCCGCCGACCGTGCTCGGCTTTTACCTGCTTGTCACCATGGGGCCGAATGGGCCGATCGGGCACCTGACGCAGTCGCTGGGCCTGGGCCTGCTGCCCTTCACCTTCCCCGGCCTGGTTCTGGCCTCCGTTTTCTACTCCCTGCCCTTCGTCGTCCAGCCCATCCAGAATGCCTTTGAAGCCATCGGCGATGGCCCGCTGGAAGTGGCGGCCACCTTGCGCGCCAGCCCCTGGGAGACGTTCTGGTCGGTTGCCGTGCCGCTCGCCCGGCCGGGGTTTCTGTCCGGCGCCATCCTCGGTTTTGCCCACACGGTGGGCGAATTCGGCATCGTACTGATGATTGGCGGCAACATCCCGGAAAAGACCCGGGTCGTGTCGGTACAGATCTACGACCATGTCGAGGCGCTGGAATATACCCAGGCGCACTGGCTGGCCGGCGGCATGGTGTTGTTCAGCTTCCTGGTGCTGCTGGCGCTGTACACCTTCAACCCGGCCCGGAAAAAATCGGCATGACTCCGGAAATCCGCGCCCGCTTTCACGTTGCCCGCAGCGACTTTACGCTCGATATCGACCTGACCCTGCCCGGCCACGGCGTCAGCGCACTGTTCGGGCATTCCGGCTCGGGCAAGACTACCTGCCTGCGCGCCATGGCCGGCCTGGAACGGGCGCCGGGCGGTTATTTCGCGTTGAACGGCGAGGTCTGGCAGGACGAATCGCGCGGCATCTTCCTGCCCACGCATCGGCGTCCGCTGGGGATGGTCTTTCAGGATGCCGGGCTGTTTCCACACCTGACGGTACGCGGCAACATGGAATTCGGCCAGCGTCGCACCACCGGGCACCCGCTGGCCCTGCCCGACACGGCCGAACTGCTCGGCATCGGCCACCTCCTCGACCGCCGGCCACAGCAATTGTCGGGCGGCGAACGCCAGCGTGTTGCCATTGCCCGCGCCCTGCTCACCGCCCCCAAGGTGCTGCTGATGGATGAACCGCTGGCGGCGCTCGATCTGAAGCGCAAGCTGGAAATCCTGCCCTATCTGGAAAAGCTGCACCGCGAACTGCAGATTCCGGTCATTTACGTCAGCCACGCCCCGGACGAGGTCGCCCGCCTGGCCGATCACCTGGTTTTGCTCGACAACGGCCGAATGGTCGCCAGCGGCCCGCTCAATGCCGTTCTGAGCCGTACCGATCTGTCGGCCATCTTTGCCGACGATGCTGGCATCGTACTCAACACCCGGGTTGCCGAACACGAAGCGGACGACCTGACCCGGCTCGAATTCCCGGGCGGAGCGATCTTCGTGTCGCGCCGGCCGGAGGCGGTCGGCACTGTGCTGCGCTGCCGCATCCACGCCCGCGATGTCAGCCTGGCCCTGGTGCCACAAATACAGTCGAGCATTCTGAACTGTGTCACGGCCACGGTCGTCGATCTGGCACCGACCGACACCCTGGGCCACGTGCTGGTGCGCCTCGACGTCGGCGGTGAGCCGCTACTCGCCCGCATCACCCGGCGTTCGGCCGAGAAGCTGGCGATTCGTCCCGGCTTGACCCTGCGCGCCCAGATCAAGGCTGTTGCACTGCTCGCCTGAAGCCGCCCCTAGTGCCTGTTGTGAAACATTTCACAACAGGCACTAGATATTTATAACTTTAGTCATAATCCAACTTGCATTTTCAATAATTCAGGGCGAAAATTCTCGCTACAACACAAAATAACAAAAATAATATTTGTAACAGCGCAGCATGGAAACCAGGATGAAGCCCGCAGCCCGGAAAAAATACGCAACGCTGATCAGTGCTCTTTTGGCAGCATACGTAGCAAACAGCCAGGCCGACCCGCAGGCTATCGATGACTTCAGCCTGGAAGACCTGGTCAAGACCGACATCACTTCCGTATCCCGCAAAAGCCAGAGCCTGATCGACGTTGCCGCAGCGGCTTTCGTCATCACCTCCGAAGATATCCGCCGTTCCGGCGCCCAGGCCCTGCCTGACGTACTGCGCATGGCGCCCGGCATCGAAGTGGCGCAGATCGACAATGGCCGCTACGCAGTGAGTGCCCGCGGCTTCAACGGACGTTTCGCCAACAAGCTGCTGGTGTTGGTTGACGGTCGTAGCATCTACCATCCGATGTTCTCCGGCGTGATGTGGGAACTCGACCCGATTCCACTCGACGACATCGAGCGCATCGAAATCATTCGCGGGGCCGGTGCGGTGATGTGGGGTGCCAACGCCGTCAATGGCGTCATCAACATCATTTCCAAGCACAGCCGCAGCCAGGCAGGTGGGGCAGTCAATCTGTCGGCCGGCACGCAGGGCATGGGCAACGTCTATGCGCGCATCGGCCAGGCCGACGAATCCGGTTCAAGCTGGAAACTTTCCGCCCAGGGCCGCCACAAGGAGCCGTCGCAGCAATACGCCAACCGCCAGGATTCCGACGACCGGCTGAGCAATGCGGTGGTCGATTTCCGTTTCGATCGCGACCTGAATTCAGGCCGCGACCTGAGCATCTGGGCCAATGCTTCGCAATCGACGCTCGACGATCTGTGGCTGACCAATCCGCAATTCCAAATGGTCAACGTGCCGTTCGTCGGCCAGGTGCCCTTCTATACCGGACTCACGCAACGTAGCGTTCGCCAGACGCTGCACAACGAGAGCCTGGTCGGCCGTTACCGCTGGCTGAGCGATGCCGGCATCGAATCCTCGCTGC
>CAZDRS010000162.1:0-5695 GCA_964507585.1 uncultured Dechloromonas sp. | reverse complement strand
GCAACCTGTCGACCAATGCCGGCGGCGTGCAGGTGCTGCGCTACGGCAACATGCGTGAGCTGACCCTCGGCCTGCAGGTCGTGCTGCCCAGTGGCGAGGTGTGGGATGGCCTGCGCGGTTTGCACAAGGACAACACCGGCTACGACCTCAAGCACCTGTTCATCGGCGCCGAAGGCACGCTGGGCATCATTACCGCCGCCGTGCTCAAGCTTTACCCCTTGCCGCGTCGGCAAACCACCGGCTGGCTGAACGTGGCTTCGCCAGCCGCCGCGGTCGAACTGCTCAATGCAGCCAAGGGCGCTTTCGATGCACAGTTGACGGCGTTCGAACTGATTTCGGAAACGGCGCTCGGCCTGGTGCTGCGCCATATTCCCGGTGCCGCCCGGCCGAGCGGCGTCAGCCCGTGGTACGTGCTGGCCGAGTTTTCGGATGCCGAGCCGGCTGCCGTCGAGGCCTGGCTGGCTGCCCGGATGGCGGCGGGCGAAGTTGGCGACGGTGTCGTGGCCGGCTCATTGGCCCAGGCCAGGCAGCTTTGGGCGCTGCGCGAATGCATTTCCGAAGCCCAGAAGATCGAGGGCATCAGCATCAAGCACGATGTTGCGGTGCCGGTGTCGAAAATCCCCGAATTCCTTGAGCGGGCCGATGCGGCGCTGACCGGGGCCTTTCCGGGCATTCGCGTCGTTGCCTTCGGGCATGTCGGCGACGGCAACCTGCATTACAACCTGTCCAAGGCCGATGCGCAGGATAACGCCGCCTTCATTGCCGCCCAGCCGACGGTCAATACCATCGTGCACGACCTCGTGTATGCCCTGAACGGTTCGATTTCGGCCGAGCATGGCATCGGCCAGCTCAAGCGCGAGGAAATCCTGCGCTACAAGAGTCCGCTGGAAATGGCGTTGATGCGTTCGATCAAGCAGGCGCTCGATCCACGCAATCTGATGAATCCCGGCAAGGTACTGTAGACGATCAGGCGTCTGGCTCGCCGTTTTCCTGCGCTGGTACGGTAAAGGGCAGGGTAAAGCGGAAGGTGCTGCCAATGCCGACCTGGCTTTCGATGCCGATTTCACCGCCAAGCAGTTCAACCAGCTTGCGGGCGATGGGCAGGCCGATGCCGATGCCGCCATGGCGGCGAATCATGGACGAGTCGCCCTGTGTGAAGAGGCCGTTGATCAACTGCAGCTGGGCTTCCGGGATGCCCGGGCCGGTATCCTGGATCGAAAATTCCACCCGCACCCGGTCGGTTGGTTTCTCGCACAGCTTGGCCGTGATGGTGATGCTGCCAAATTCGGTGAACTTGATGGCGTTGCCGAGCAGGTGCTCGAAAATCTGGCGCAGCCGTTCGAGGTCGCCGATCAGCACCGATGGCAGGTCGGGGTCGGTATGGCTGACCAGGCTCAGGCCTTTTGCCTCCGCCTCGCGCTGTTGCGGGGAAATCATGCCTTCGAGCAGTTCGGGCACGGCAAAGGGCTCGGGGCGGACTTGAACGTGCCCGGCTTCGAGGGCCGAAAGCTCGATCAGGTGGTCGATCTGGCGCATCAGGCCATCGGCGTTATCGCGCAGCAGGGAGAGCAGTTCGGCCTGGTCGGGCGTCAGCGGGTCGCTGCCCAGCAGTTGCGATAGACCGAGGATGGCGTTCATCGGCGTGCGCAATTCGTGGCTGACGTTGGCCAGGAACTGGGTTTTTGCCAGATCCGATTTCTCGGCGGCCTGGCGTGCCTGTTCAACGGAAACCAGGAGCCGGGTTTTTTCGTCTTCCAGGGCGAAGGTTTCACGCAGCATCTGTTCGAAAACATCGGAACTGCGGGTAAAAATGATCAGCGCCAGCGTCGCCAGGATACTGAAGGCGACATGCATGTGATCCGTGGCGAAGACGCCGAAAATGACCGACAGGATAATCGGCCAGGCATATATCCGATATGACCAGCGGTCGGCCCCCAGCACCGGAATGGCACCCGCCGTGATGCCGGCCAGCGTGAAGGCGGTGAATAGTTGCAAGGGCAGGTTGTCACTGCGCATCAGCAGCAGCGAACCGGCAGCCCAGATAAGGCCGCTGGCCAGGGCGCCGACGCGAACGCGCTGCTGCCAGGCGTGAGTTTCCTCGGTACGTTCGGCCGGTGAGAGCAGGAAGTAGCGCCGGGCAAAATACAGGCGCAGCAGGGCAATGCCGATAGCTGCGGTGCACCACATGGCGAGACCGGCTGCGGAAACCCCTTCCCTTTGCGCGACCCAGGCCAGGTAACCGGCGATCGCGATCGATACGATCTGCCCCAGCTTCTGGTTGCGGTAGATCAGCTCGATCTGGCGGCTGAGGATGAAGCGGTTTTCAGTGGCCTTCAATGCAATTTCCGGCCTTCGCTCTCGGCAAAGATGGCGGCCACGTCTTCCGGGGTGAAGCGGTAGTCGCGGTTGCAAATGTCGTCACGGATCAGGATTTCACCATGCTCGGCGAGGATGGTTTCGGCATCGGCACGGCCGATATTGCGCACGATGTCGCGTACCTTGTCCCAATCCTCCGGGCAGTGATAGACCACCGGCTGCGGGTCGTAAAGGCGGATGCCCTGGGCATTCATGTCTTCGTGGAAGAGTCGGCCGAGCAGGCTCTCAGCGTCGAGTTCGAGCAGTTCCGCTGTCTTGACGGTGGAAGCCAGCTGGGTGATGCGATGCCAGCCGTCCGGGTCGCGGCTGTCGGCATCCGGCATCTTCTGCAGGAACAGGCAGGCGGCAGCCTTGGAGCTGGCCGTGGCGAACAGGCGGGAAGGCTGCTGTTCCGATTGCTCCAGATAATGCTCGAAGATGGCCGACATGCTGTCGCCGGCCAGCGGTACAAAGCTCTGGTAAGGCTGGCGGGCCGTTGGCAGGTCGAGGCTCATCAGCAACTGGCCGCCTTGATGGGTACCGAGCAATTCGGGTACCGGCGCCGGCAGCACGACCGGGTTGCTGCGCGCCATGCCGCGCATCTGCAAGGCTTCGTTGCAATCCATGATCAGCAACTGGATCGGCCCGCCGCTGCGCAGTTGCAGGGTCAGGCGGCCCGGCTGTTTCAGCTGGGCAGCGATCAGCGCCGTGACGGCAGCCGTTTCACCCAGTAGCTGGGCAACCGTCGGCTGGTAGTCGCGGCCGTGCTGCATCTGTTGCCACGCTTCGCCGAGATGGACGATGGCACCGCGAATGTCGAGGCCTTCGAACAGGAAGCGACGAACGAAACCGCCGCTCATTTCAGCTGCTCCGCGTAGGTTTCCGGGGTGAAGCCGACCAGCAGCTTGGTGCCGGTATCGAGCACCGGGCGCTTGATCAGCGCCGGATACTGCGCCATCAGTTGCAGCGCCTTGGCTTCATCCACATCGGCGCGTTCGGCTTCGCTCAGTTTCTTCCACATCAGGCCGCGCGTGTTGAGCAGCTTCTGCCAACCGGCCCGCGCCGCCCAGTCGGGCAGGTGAGACTCGGCCACGCCAGCTTTCTTGTAGTCGATGAATTCGTAGGCGATCCCATGGTCGGTCAGCCAGGTCATGGCTTTTTTCATGGTGTCGCAGTTTCGTATGCCGAATGCTTTGATCATGGTGCAGTCCTGTTGAATGGTGGCGATTTTAGCATTTCGTCCAACACGATGACGTACTTTTGGCCGCTTTGTCGGGGCCGGCCGGGATGTCAGGCGGCCGGTCAGCTCAGCGTCTTGGCCAGAAAACCGAGCACCGCGCAGCCGGCGATTACCTGAATGACGTTGGCCTTGAAGCGGAACAGGGCCAGGGCGGCGCCGAGCGCGATGAGGGCCGATAGGGCGTCGAAGTTGCCGGCAAAGCCTTGCGGCCACAGCACGTGGTAGCCGAAGAACAAGGCCAGGTTGAGGATCACGCCGACTACCGCAGCGGTGATGGCGGTGAGTGGCGCGGTAAATTTCAGGTCGTTGTGCGTGCTTTCGATCAGGGGCCCGCCGATCAGGACAAACAGGAACGAGGGCAGGAAGGTAAACCAGGTGACCAGCGTCGCTGCCACGGCGCCGGCCAGGAACAGCCTGTCCGGGCCAAATATGGCCTGGATGTCGGCTGTTTGGTAGCCGCCGACAAAGCCGACGAAGGTGACGACCATGATCAGCGGCCCGGGCGTCGTTTCACCGAGAGCCAGACCATCGATCATCTGCGTTGGCGTTAGCCAGCCGTAGTGGCTGACGGCACCCTGATAAACGTAGGGCAGTACGGCGTAGGCGCCACCGAAGGTGAGCAGGGCAGCTTTGGTGAAAAACCAGCCCATCTGCGTCAGGGAGTGATTCCAGTCGTAGGCGGCAGACAGCAGCCCCATCGGCACCAGCCAGAGCAGGGCGCCGAGCAGCGCCACCCTGGCGTGCTTTGTCCAGCTGAAGCGGGCGTGCTCGGGTGTCGGCGTATCATCGTCGATCAGTGCCCGGCCGAAGGATTTGTCGGTCTTGCCGTGGCCGCCGCCGGCCTTGAATTTGCCCGGTGCGATGCGTCCGCCGGCATAGCCGATGGCCGCTGCCGCTGCGACGATGGCCGGGAAGGGCACGTCGAGGGCAAAGATGGCAACAAAAGACGCAGCGGCAATGGCCCACAGCAACTCGTTCTTCAGGGCACGCGAGCCGATGCGGTGTGCGGCCTGGGCGACGATGGCCGTGACCGCCGGCTTGATGCCGTAGAACAGGCCGGCCACCAGCGGCAGGTCGCCAAAGGCGACATAGACCCAGGACAAGGCGATCAGGATGAACAGCGAGGGCAGCACGAACAGCCCACCGGCCACAATACCGCCCCAGCTACGGTGCATCAGCCAGCCGATGTAGGTCGCCAACTGTTGTGCTTCGGGGCCGGGCAACACCATGCAGTAGTTGAGGGCATGCAGGAAACGCCGTTCGGAAATCCAGCGCCGGCGCTCGACCAATTCCTCGTGCATGATGGCGATCTGCCCGGCTGGGCCGCCGAAGCTGATGAAGCCGAGCTTCAGCCAGAAGCGGAAGGCCTGCCAGAAACCGGCTTCGGCAGGGGCTTCGTCGCTGGCTCGATTCACACGCTCGGCCCGGGTTCGCTGGCCGCTATTTCCGCAGCTTGGCGAAGGCTGCCGCCATCGCATTGCCGGACGGAGCCGGGGTGTTGTGGCGGGCCTGTTGGCGGGAGAGCGGGGCACCGCGCTGCTGGCCGGCTTCGTGCGAACGACCCTTGCCCGGCTCGTCGCTCATGCGCATGGTCAGCGAGATGCGCTGGCGCGGCAGGTCGACTTCCAGCACTTTCACTTTTACCACCTGGCCAGCCTTGACCACGTCATGCGGATCCTTGACGAAGGTGTTGGACAGGGCCGAAACATGCACCAGGCCGTCCTGATGCACGCCGATGTCGACAAACGCGCCGAACGCGGCGACGTTGGTGACCACGCCTTCGAGGATCATGCCCGGTTGCAGGTCTTTCACTTCCTCGACCCCGTCGGCGAAAGTCGCGGTCTTGAACTCGGGGCGCGGGTCGCGGCCAGGCTTTTCCAGTTCTTTCAGGATGTCCTGCACGGTTGGCAGGCCGAAGCGCTCGTCGGTGTATTTGCTGGCGTTGACGCTTTTCAGCGTGCGGCTGTCGCCGAGCAGTTCCTTGATCGGCTTCTTCAGGTCGACGATGATCTTTTCGACCACCGGGTAGGCTTCCGGGTGCACCGACGAGGCGTCGAGCGGGTTGTCGCCGTTCGGCACGCGCAGGAAGCCGGCGGCCTG
>CAZDRS010000161.1:0-5711 GCA_964507585.1 uncultured Dechloromonas sp. | reverse complement strand
GAACATGCCGGCGAAGACGGCTCCCGCCTGCTGGTCGAACTGGCCGACGGCCAACTGGTCGAAAGCGTGCTGCTCCCGCGCGATGGCCTGTGCATTTCGACACAAGTCGGTTGTGCCGTCGGCTGCACCTTCTGCATGACCGGCCGCGATGGCCTGCTGCGCCAGGTCGATAGCGGCGAGATGGTTGCCCAGGTCGTCCTTGCCCGCCGCCAGCGCAGCGTCAGTCGGGTCGTCTTCATGGGCATGGGCGAACCATCGCACAATATCGACAACGTGCTCGAAGCCATCGACACGCTGGGCACCTACGGCGGTATCGGGCACAAGAACCTGGTTTTTTCGACGGTTGGCGATTACCGCGTCTTCGAACGCCTGCCCAAGGAACGGGTGCGCCCGGCCTTGGCCATTTCGCTGCACACCACCCGTGCCGACTTGCGCAGCGAACTGCTGCCCAGGGCTTCCGCCATCCCGCCGGAAGAACTGGTCGAGTTGGCCGAAACCTACGCCCGCACGACCGGCTACCCGATCCAGTATCAATGGACATTGCTCGACGGCATCAACGATAGCATGGCCGAAATGGACGGCATCGTCCGCCTGCTGACCGGCAAGTACGCGCTGATGAACCTGATCCCCTACAACGCCACGGCGGCGCTGGATTACCGCCGGCCTTCCGTCGAGCGCATCACCGAACTGGCTCAGTACCTGCACGTCCGCGGTATCCGCACCACGGTGCGCAACTCGGCCGGCCAGGATGTCGATGGCGGCTGCGGCCAGCTACGGGCGCGCAATCTGGAACGCCCGCTACGCCAGCACAAGCCGGCCAGCAGCCGTTCAGCGCCCTGAATCGGCCAATACGACGCGATTCTTGCCTGCCTGTTTGGCCCGGTAGCAAGCCTCGTCGGCCCGCCGGATCATGGAATCCTCCTCGTCGCCCTGATTGCATACGGAAATGCCGATACTGACCGTGCAATGAATGGTGTCGCCACTCGGTGCCAGTGTTTTTACGGAGGCGAACAGAACACGCAGGCGCTCGGCAATGGTCAGGGCTGCCGTGCCATCGGTCTCCGGTAGCGCGACCACGAACTCCTCGCCACCATAGCGAAAAGCAAAATCGGAGCGACGCAGGCATTGCCTGATCGAATAAGCCAGGTTCTGCAGCACCCGGTCGCCGCCCAGATGCCCGAAGTTGTCGTTCACGGCCTTGAAGTTGTCGCAATCGAGTACCAATAGCGACAGCGGCCGGGAATAACGTTTCGCCCTCTCGATCTCCGCCGGCAACTGCTCATGCAAGTGACGCGAATTGAACAAGCCGGTCAGCGAGTCGGTCTGACTCAACGACCGGTAACGCTCCTCGCTTTCGCGCAGCGCCTCTTCGGCCCGCCGCCGCTCGGTAACGTCCTGCAGCGTCTCGATGGCACCGATCACTTCGCCCGCGGCATTGCGCAAGGGCGCCGCCGTGAAATACAGCCAACGGCCGGTTTCACCGACATGCGGATAGAAATCCTCCGCCTCGTAGGCCCCGGAAATCAGCAAGGAAGGCCGATAACGCCCGTGATACAGGCGATCGATCTCCCTCTCGCTGGCGCCATCGACAATCAAATCGGCCATCAGCGGTCGCTTGCTGCCGTAGAAACTCTGCCAGTGATTGCAGGTTCCGATCACATCCAGCGCCATCGTTCCGGTCAGAACCTCGCAGGCGCGGTTCCAGTGCGAAACCCGATGCTGCGCATCGATCACCATCGTCGGCACCGACGAACCTTCGACGATCTGTGCCAGATAGGCCTCCTTGTCCCGCAATGCCGCTTCGGCACGCCGCCGCTCGGTCACGTCCTGCAGGGTCTCGATGGCGCCAATCACCTGGCCCTGGGTATTGCGCAACGCCGCCGCGGTAAAGAACAGCCAGCGACCGCCATCGCCAAAAGCTGGGAAGAAGTCTTCCGCCTCGTAGGCATCGTCAATCAGCAAAGAGCGGGAAAACTTGCCTTGGTAATAGCGCTCGATCCCGGTTTCCAGCACGCCGTCGATCACCAGATCGGCCATGATCGGGCGTGCCGAATCGTAAAATGCCCGCCATTGCTCGGAACGACCGATCATTTCCTCGGCCGACACGCCGGTTAGTACGGCACATGCTCGATTCCAGTGGGTAACCCGGTGGCTGGCATCGATCACGATGGTTGCCACCGGATTGCCTTCGACCAACTGGCTCAAGGCAATGGCATCGCCTTCACTCGTAGGGCGCATGAAGAAAGCACTCTCTCTGTCAGGTAAAATTTGTTTCGCACAACTATGGCGCAAGCCGCCGCAATTCACAACGCTCCGCCCTGACCTCACCGTGAAAAAACCCCTCGTCGCGCAGTTCTACGCCCGCTTACGCGATGCCAATCCGGCCCCGACCACCGAATTGCACTACGCGACCCCCTTTCAACTGCTGATCGCTGTCATTCTGTCGGCGCAGGCAACGGATGTCGGGGTCAACAAAGCCACCGCCCGCCTCTTTCCCGTCGCACCAACCCCGGACAGGATGCTGGCGCTCGGCGAGGAAGGGCTCATCGAATATATCAAGACCATCGGCCTGTTCCGTACCAAGGCGAAGAACGTCATCGCCACCTGCCGGATGCTGATCGAGCAGCACGACGGACAAGTACCGGCAGACCGTGCCGCCCTCGAAGCCCTGCCCGGCGTCGGCCGCAAGACAGCCAACGTGGTACTCAACACGGCCTTCGGCCAGCCAACCATTGCCGTCGACACGCACATCTTCCGCCTCGGCAACCGCACCGGCCTGGCCCCCGGCAAAACGGTCGATGAAGTCGAACGCAAGCTGCTGCGCGTCACCCCGGACGAATTCAAGAAAGACGCCCACCACTGGCTGATCCTTCATGGTCGCTATATCTGCAAGGCACGCAAGCCAGAATGCGCCCGTTGCTGCGTCATCGATCTATGCGCCTTCCAAGGCAAGACGGCATGAAAGCAGCGACCGCCCTGGTCAGCGGCCAGCGAGCGATGCCCGAACTGGCACGCGATGCTGTGGTGCAGGCGCTGGCCAAGGCTGGCCTGGCGCGAGCCGATAACGTCATCCTCTTCCTCAGCCGCGACTTTGCCCGCAATCCCCAACCCGCGGTCATCGCGGCAGCACGTGCAGCCGGCTCCCTGTCGGTGTGCGGCAGCACCGCCAATGGACTGTTGACCGAAAATGGCTGGCAACTGGATCAATCGGCAGCAGCCGCCTTGATCATCAGTGCCCCAGCACACCAACCGCAGACACCGCTGCTCTCCTTCTCGTCACATGGCCGACTGCCCCATGCCTGGCAGACCGACCATCCCCGCGCCGGATTGCTTCATTCCGACGGTGCCGCCTGGTCGCACGGCCGCGTCGCCGATGAGGGTTGCGCCGAGTTCCTGTTGCCTGCCACCTGCATGCATCACGCGCTCTCGACCGGCCTTCGCCCGCTGGGTAACGCGCTCGGCGTCGATCAATGCCGGGGCTACGAACTGCAGCGCATCGCGGGCCACTCGGCCATCGACAGCCTGCTGCGCGCCCTGCCGCCCGAATTGCGCGACAACCCGCCGCTGCATCAAATTGCCCTGCTGCGCGCGCCCGACGAACCCGGCATTGCCCTGCTCTCGGTCAATGGCGATGGTTCGATCAGCCTGGCCGAGCAGATTGATCACGGCACCCGCCTGACCTGGGCCATCCGCCAGCCGCTGACGGCCGAACAGCAAATGCACAAAGCACTCGGTAGCGCCGCTTCAACGCCCGACTTCGCCCTGATGTTCTCCTGCATAGGCCGCGGCCCGTTGTTCTACGGCAGCGATGACCTTGACCTGCAGGCTTTCCGCCAGACCTTCCCCGGCACACCGCTACTGGGCGCCTACGGCACCAGCCAGATCGTTCCACACCCAGGCCGCAACCGCTTGTTTCACAACGCTGCCCTGACCCTACTTTTCGAAAGCCCCCATGTTTAATCCCTCCCGCGAACAGGTTCGTCGATTTTTCTGCGACGCCTGGAAAAAACATCTGGAACGCCTGCCACTGGTCGGCGCCGAGGTCACTGCCGCCGACATCGCCGCCCGCCACCCTGAATACCATGCACTGCTCGCCGACGCCGATGCCGCCGTCGACAAGAACTGGGTTCCCGAAGGAGGGGAAATGAATCCCTTCCTGCACCTCTCGCTGCACCTGGCCATCCACGAGCAGGTCAGCATCAACCAGCCGCCCGGTATCCGCCTGGCGTTCGAGCAATTGCGGGCGCGCATGGACGCACACGATGCCGAGCATGTCCTGCTCGAATGCCTGGGCGAAACGATCTGGAAAGCCCAGCGCAACGGCCAGGCGATGGATGCCGAGGCCTACGTCGACGCCGTGCGCCGCAAGGCCAGCCTGATCTAGGCGTCGTCGGAAGGCGGCGCCACCTTGATGACCTCCTCCAGAGAGGTCAATCCCTGCGCCACCTTCAAGGCGCCGGAGATGCGCAAGGGCCGCATGCCTTCGCGGAAACCCTGTTCACGCAGCTTGGGAATATCGGTCAGCGGCTTGATCTGCTTGCGGATCTCCGGCGAATTGACCAACACCTCATAAATACCGACCCGCCCCGAATAGCCGGTCATCCGGCATTCCAGGCATCCCACCGGCTGCCACAGCTGGGCCGGCTCGGCCGACTTCCAGGGGGCCACCAGGGCGCGCCACGCCGCCCGCTGATCGTCGGTAATCGGCGAAGCCTTCTTGCAGTGCGGGCACAAGGTGCGCACCAGGCGCTGCGCCATCACACCGAGCAAGGTCGAATTGATCAGGTAGGCCGGCACGCCGAGGTCAAGCATGCGGGTAATCGCCGATGGCGCATCGTTGGTATGCAGCGTGGACAACACCAGATGCCCGGTCAAGGCCGCCTGGATGGCCATTTCCGCCGTTTCCAAGTCGCGGATTTCGCCGATCATCACGATGTCCGGATCCTGCCGCATCAAGGCCCGTACCCCATCGGCAAACCCCAGATCGATGCTGCGCTGAACCTGCATCTGGTTGAACGACGACTCGACCATTTCGATCGGATCCTCGATCGTGCACACATTCACTTCCGGCGTCGCCAACTGCTTCAGCGTGGTGTACAGCGTCGTCGTCTTGCCGGAGCCGGTCGGGCCGGTAACCAGCACAATCCCGTTCGGCGACGCCGTCATCTGCCGCCAGCGCGTCTGGTCGTCATCGGAAAAACCGAGCGACCGAAAATCGCGCACCAGCACCTCCGGGTCGAAGATGCGCATCACCAGCTTCTCGCCAAAAGCCGTAGGCAGCGTGGACAAGCGCAGTTCCACCTCCTGCCCGGCCGGCGTTCGCGTCTTCACCCGGCCATCCTGCGGCCGCCGCTTCTCGATCACATCCATGCGCCCGAGCAACTTGATGCGACTGGTCATCGCATTCATCACCGCCATCGGGATCTGGTACACCTGATGCAGCACCCCGTCGATACGAAAACGCACGATCCCCAGATCGCGTCGCGGCTCGATATGAATGTCGGAAGCCCGTTGATCGAAGGCGTATTGCCACAGCCAATCGACGATATGAACGATATGCTGGTCGTTGGCATCGAAAGTCCGATTACCCTTGCCCAATTCGACCAGTTGCTCGAAGCTGGACAAACCACTCGTCACCTCGCCCCGCGCCGCCGCTTTCTTGACCGACTTGGCCAGGTTGAAGAACTCGACCAGATAACGCCCGATATCGT
>CAZDRS010000160.1:0-5736 GCA_964507585.1 uncultured Dechloromonas sp. | reverse complement strand
GGGCGGGAGATCATCCTGGCCTGGTTGGGGCCGGGCGAATTCTTCGGTGAAATGGGGCTGATCGACGGTAGTCCGCGTTCGGCCAACGTTGTTGCCGCTGAGGCCTGTGAGTTGCTGTTCCTGAGCAAGGAAGCCTTTCAGCGATGCCTGCAGGACAATTTCCAGGTTGCGCAGAAGCTGATGAAGACGCTGGTGCTGCGCTTGCGCGAGGCGGATCGCAAGATCGAGAGCCTGGCACTGCTCGATGTGTATGGGCGGGTTGCCCGATTGTTGCTGGATATGTCGGAGGTCGTCGAAGGACGGCGTGTGGTCAAGAAAAAGATGTCGAAGCAGGATATGGCGAAAATGATTGGGGCTTCGCGCGAAATGGTCAGCAAGGTCATGCGCGATCTGGAATTGAGCGGGTATATCTGCTACGAGGGTGATCTGCTGGTCATCCCGGGGGCTTGAGCATGGCCCGTTTGGCAAAGGCGGCAGCGCCCAGCCCGTTGCCGGAGAAAATCGGCAACCTGCTGCAGGAATCCCGCTGGCTGGGCGTGGGCGCGGTTGCCCTGTTCCTGGTCATGGCGCTCTGGGGGTTCAACAAGGAAGATCCGGGCTGGTCGCATGCGGTGGTCACTTCGACCATGCACAATCCGACCGGCCGGGCCGGTGCCTGGATCGCCGACCTGATGCTCTATCTTTTCGGGATTTCCGCCTGGTGGTGGGTCGTATTGCTCGGCATGTTCGTGTGGTGGGGCGTTCGTAAATTCAATGCGCCGGAGGCGCATAAGCAGCACCCGTTGTTTATTGCACTGGGCGGTTTTTCCTTCCTGTTGCTGGCCAGTGCCTCGCTCGAAGCCCTGCGTTTCTACTCGATGGAGGCAGCCTTGCCTCTGGCACCCGGGGGCATGCTGGGTATCGAGTTGGGGCGCGTGCTGTCCACACAATTGGGCTACACCGGCTCCACGCTGGTTCTGTTGGCGGCCATGGCGGCGGGCTGGAGTATTTTTTCCGGCATGTCCTGGCTGTGGGCCTTCGAAAAGCTGGGGCTGATTCTCGAAGCCTTCGTCGGCTTCTTCTACGGGCGTGTCGATGCCTGGCGCGATCGCCAGATCGGCAAGGAGGTCGCGCAGCAGCGCGAGGTCGTGGTCGAGGAAGAAAAGCGTCGCGTTGAACTGTATGAGCCCATCGTCATCGAAACTCCGCCACCGGAAGTGCCGGTCTCGAAGAAGGCCGAGCAGCGCATCGAGCGCGAGAAGCAGGTGGCCTTGTTCCCCGAAGCGATCATCGGCGGTCAGTTGCCGCCGCTGCATTTGCTCGACCCGGCGCCACCGGCCACCGAGACGGTCAGTGCCGAAACGCTCGAATACACCTCCCGCCTGATCGAACGCAAGCTCGCCGACTTCGGCGTGCAGGTCAAGGTACTGGCTGCCATGCCTGGCCCGGTCATTACCCGCTACGAAATCGAGCCGGCGGTTGGGGTGAAGGGTGCGCAGATCGTCAATCTGGCCCGTGATCTGGCGCGCGCCCTGGCCATGGTCTCCATCCGGGTCGTCGAAACGGTGCCCGGCAAGTCGTGCATGGCGCTGGAACTGCCCAATCCCAAGCGGCAGACGGTGAAACTCTCGGAAATTATCTCCAGCAAGCCGTACAACGACATGCACAGCCCGCTGACGGTCTGCCTCGGCAAGGACATTGGCGGCCAGCCGGTGGTGGCCGACCTGGCCAAGACGCCGCATTTGCTGGTGGCCGGTACAACGGGCTCCGGCAAGTCGGTTGGCGTCAATGCAATGATCCTGTCCATGCTCTACAAGTCCGAGCCGGATCATGTACGCCTGATCATGGTCGACCCCAAGATGCTGGAACTGTCGATCTATGAAGGCATCCCGCATCTGCTGGCACCGGTTGTCACCGACATGAAGCAGGCAGCCAACGCGCTGCACTGGTGCGTCACCGAGATGGAAAAGCGCTACAAGCTGATGTCGGCAATGGGCGTCCGTAACATCGCCGGCCTCAACACCAAGATCAAGGATGCCGAGAAGCGCGGCGAGCACATTCCCAACCCGCTGACCCTGACGCCGGAAACGCCGGAGCCGCTGAAGTCCATGCCCTACATCGTGGTCATCATCGACGAGTTGGCCGACCTGATGATGGTGGTCGGCAAGAAGGTGGAGGAACAGATCGCCCGCCTGGCGCAGAAGGCGCGTGCGGCAGGCATCCACCTTGTGCTGGCGACGCAGCGCCCGTCGGTCGATGTGATTACTGGCCTGATCAAGGCCAATATCCCGACCCGTATTGCCTTCCAGGTGTCGAGCAAGATCGACTCGCGTACCATCCTCGACCAGATGGGCGCCGAGGCCTTGCTCGGCCAGGGCGACATGCTTTACCTGGCGCCGGGTACCGGTTATCCGACGCGTGTGCATGGCGCTTTCGTGTCCGATGACGAAGTGCATCGCGTTGTTGAACACCTGAAGGCTACCGGGGCACCGGAATACGTCGAGGACATCCTCACCGGCTCGGCCGGCGACGACGAGGAGGGCGGTGGTGAAGGAGGCGAGGGGGGCGATGCCGAAAGCGATCCGCTCTACGACCAGGCGGTCGATATCGTCTTGAAGAACCAGCGTGCCTCGATTTCGCTTGTCCAGCGCCACCTGCGCATCGGTTACAACCGCTCGGCACGGCTCATCGAGGCCATGGAAAAATCCGGCCTGGTGTCAGCCATGGACGGCCGTGGCGGTCGCGAAGTGCTGATGAAGAAGCCGGCTGAGTAATTGCTCCTGTTACACCCTGAAACACCGTACCCACCCGTGGCACGGTAAGCTTGCCGCATGAAAATTGCCCCTAGACTTCTTCCCTTCGCTTTCTGTACCTTGCTGCCGGCGCTGGCCTGGGCTGACGCCGTGGATCAGTTGCATGATTTCCTCAAGAACACCCGCAGCTTCAAGGCCGAATTTTCGCAGGCGGTGATTGCCCGGAGCGGCCGCAAGCCGCAGCAATCCTCGGGTATCGTGGCCATAGCCCGGCCGGGTAAATTGCGTTGGGAAATCACCAAGCCTTACCCGCAACTGGTGGTGGGCGACGGCGAGAAATTCTGGATTCACGATCCGGAACTGCAGCAGGTAACGGTGCGCAAGGCTGACAAGGCACTCGGGGCTTCGCCGGCTGCTCTGCTGTCGGGTAGCAACGATCTGGAAAAGAATTTCAGCCTCAAGGAAGCCGGCGAAGCTGATGGTTTGGCCTGGGTCGAGGCAATTCCCAAGGCGAGCGACAGCGGCTTTGAGAAAGTGCGCCTGGGTTTTGCCGGTCAGGAACTCAGGGCCATGGAGCTATTGGACAGCTTTGGTCAAACCACGCTGGTACGCTTTGGGAAAATGGAGCGCAACCCCAGCCTGCCGCCCGCTACCTTCAAATTCACGCCGCCAGCAGGCGCCGATGTCATCGGCGAATGAACATCCGATAACATCGTCCGCTACTCAATGCTCCCGGCCGTCGACGCGCGGCTGCAACAACATCGGGATGTAACGCACTGCCAGGGTGCCGAAAGACAGCAGCCAGCATGTAGCGGCGGCATGGATGCAGGCCAGGTAGGCGCCGGGGGCGATTTGCGGCACGACGATACGCACGATTAGCGCAACGATCATCATGTACAGCACCGCCCGGTCTAAGCCGTCGAATATCACCTTGCGCCCGGTATGTCCCTTCGAGATGCGCATGATCATGCCCGGAATGACGCAGCCCATGGCGCCGAAGGTGAATAGGTGCACCGATACCGAGCCGACCCAGACGAAATTCATTACGTGGCCAAGTGCTTCGACCAGTAGCTGGCCGACAATGGCCAGGTAGCCGATGTACATGATGCCGATATCGATACGGCGGAAGGCCAGTTGCGGTTTCCAGAATACGAAGCGAATGGCGAGCAGCACGGCAAGCGCCAGCGACAGGCCGGCCGTCAGCGGGCGGGGCAGGAAGGGGGCGATGACCAGCAGCAAGCCGAGCAGCTTGATCGGCATGTCCAGCTTGGGCTGGCGCAGGATCTGCACCTGGAAGACGCCCTTCATAAACTGCGTCAGCGTGCGCTCCAGCATGACCAGGAAGGCCAGTCGGAACAACGCGATGGCCATGCCGTAGCCGGCGGCGAAGTTGTTGCCGTACAGCATCAGGTACTTGGCAATCAGGAAGGCCGGCAGCATGAACATGAAGAAGGCGTTGTCGCGATAGCTGTCCTGGCTGCGGTAGCGGATCAGCGTCCATAGCAGCATGGTGGCGATGCTGCCGAGAAAGGCGTTATTGGCCAGCATGGCGAGCGGCAACGGCCAGTTGCCGCCGAAGCTCATGGTCAGCCGTTCGATGATCCAGGCTGCGGCCAGCAGCATCAGCGCTGGGCCATGGTAGCCGCGAATATTGACCCAGTTCTTGGTCGATGTGAGCAGGAAGCCGCCGAGCACCGCCCAGCCAAAGCCGAAAAACATTTCGTGGGCATGCCATTGCACGGAGGTGAATGGGGCGTTCGGTGCCGGCAGGCTGCCGCTGAAAATCAGCGCCCAGGCGATGGGCAAGAGCATGCCGGACAGGCAGGCCAGGGCGAAAAAGGGGCGGAAGCCAACGAGCCAGAATGGGTGTGTGTGTCGAAGCATGGCGGAGCGTGAGGCAGAGAGTGCAATTGAAGTGGCAAGTTTAGCCACAGTTGGCGAGGGGAAACTTGATTTATCCCGGGCTGGTCAAGCATGGTGCCGAACATTGGCGTAAAATTGAATTCTTGGCCGAAGGTGAGGGTCATTCGGCTGGTTTCCATAAGGACAATGATGAAGCGTGTGGATGATTTCCGCTTGCGGCTTGGCAAGCACGAGCTCGTGCCGATCATGATCGGTGGCATGGGCGTTGATATTTCGACGGCCGACCTGGCCCTGGAGGCGGCCCGCTTGGGCGGCGTCGGGCATATTTCGGACGCCATGATCAACACCGTGTCCGACCGTCGCTACGACACCAAGCACGTCAAGGAAAAGCTCGCACAGTACAAGTTCAACGTCCTCAACGAAGACAAGTCGCCGGTCAAGTTCGACCTCGGCCGCGTCGAGGAGGCTACCAAGCTGCATGTCGAGGCCACGATGGCACGCAAGCAGGGCAGCGGCATGGTCTTCATCAACTGCATGGAAAAGCTGACCATGAATGCGCCGAAAGAGACGCTCAAGGTTCGCCTTACCGCTGCGCTCGACGCCGGTATCGATGGCATCACGCTCGCCGCCGGCCTTCACCTGGGCAGCCTGGCACTGATCGAGGACCACCCGCGCTTTCGCGATGCCAAGATCGGAATCATCGTTTCCTCGGTGCGTGCGCTGCAGCTCTTCCTCAAGAAGAACGCCAAGCTCAATCGCCATCCCGATTACATCGTCGTCGAAGGCCCGCTCGCTGGTGGCCACCTCGGCTTCGGCATGGACTGGGCCGAATACGACCTCGCTACCATTACCGCCGAAGTCATCCACTACCTGCGCGAGGAAAAACTCGATATCCCGGTCATTCCCGCCGGCGGCATCTTCACTGGCAGCGACGCTGCCGGTTTCCTGGAGCAGGGGGCCGCCGCCGTGCAGGTGGCAACGCGCTTTACGGTGGCGAAGGAATGCGGCCTGCCCGAGAAGGTACAGCAGGAGTATTTCAAGGCCGACGAGGACGACATCGAGGTCAACCAGATCTCGCCCACCGGCTACCCGATGCGCATGATCAAGCAGTGCCCCGCCATCGGCGACGGCATTCGCCCCA
>CAZDRS010000159.1:0-5764 GCA_964507585.1 uncultured Dechloromonas sp. | reverse complement strand
TTTGTTCGCAAGTCGTGTAAATCAACCAACTTATTTCTTGGAAGACTTCCCTCAAACTGAGGCAACAGCTTTCAATATTAAAATTGGAACACAAGGGACATTTATAATTTCATTGAACACAATGGTATGATCGTGTTTTCAAGTGAAGGTATTTTTTACGGCGGTTACGATTCACCAGTTTCAGGTGTCAATCCTATTATCGCCAAACGTGGAAGACTTATCATTGACCAAAGTGTTAAACCTATCCTAACTCCTTACGGTGTGTTCTTTGTGGACAGATCAACTAATGCGATTAGAACTTTGGAGTATGATGACAATTCTAAATCAATGGTTGCTGAAGATGTTTCACTTTTTAATGACCATTTATTTTATTTAAGAAAAGTTAAAGATTGGTTATTCAAGGAAGGTGAGAACTCACACTTAGAAGTTTTAATGTCTGACGGTAAACTCGTTAAACTTACTTATAACAAAACAGAACGAATCAATGCTTGGACACGTCACGAAACTGACGGTTTCATTACTTCAATGAGTTCATATTTTGATATTCCAACAGGTGAATCTCACATGGTTTATCTTGTTAATAGAAAAAATGGACCTTTGTCTGAAAATAGTCTTCAAACAATTGAATTATCAAGTCGAAGAATTAAAAAAGACGATAACACTCTAAGAGCTTTCTCGTCTGCATCGACAGAGTTTATTACTGAACAATCAGTTGTTCCTTTGGTGTTAGCTTTAAACATTGCTCCAGGTGGAACTGATTGGTCTGACACTTTAATTTACGAAAGTATGTTCATCGGTATGGCTTATGTGGACGCAATCGGAAAAACGTTTATTGCTTTCACACCGGACGGAAAAGACAGAGTTTATCTTACAATCACAGATGCTGTGGCCGGAGATTATGTTGAAGTTGAACCAAGTAAAGCTTTACCTGTTTCACTTCAACCAATTATGGGATTACCGAATCCTTTCGATATTTACGAATGTCATACAACTGTTGAAGGTTTGGAACATTTAGAAGGTCGATACGTTTCGGTTGTGTGTGACGGTGCTGTAATCAGTTCACCTTTAAACGATCACGACTCAGCTGAACCTCCTTATAGATTGCAAGTAGGTGGCGGTGGAATATTAGAACTTCCTATTCCATCTTACCAGACCATCGTAGGACTTCCATATGTGAGCGACATTGAGACCTTGGCCTTGGACATGAGAGAAGGTGGAGGCTTACTTAATAAGAAGCTTACAAATAAAATCCATGTCAACTATAGTCGTACTCGTGGTTCATATGTGTCAGGTAAATTTGCTGAAAATGATGGCGTTAAAGGTATGGAGTTTGGCGATATTTGGAATAGAAACAATACAGTTAATCAACCGCTTATTGAAAAAGATTTAAGAGTTTCGTATAGTATTTATAGTGATTACGAACTTAACGGAAAGATTGCTATTAGACAGGTTGACCCTGTACCTATGGAAGTCAATTCTATTATCTTGGATGTGATGAGTGAATAAAGAAATTTTAAACCAACACCCTGTTATTGAAAAACTTATGGATATGCAGTCTGCTGAATTGCAAGACTTTATTTTCAGAGTCGAAGAAGAACTACTTAAGTACCCTCAAACTGAAGTACCGATCAACGATTACTTTGGTCACGATACTTATGGTAGAGAAATGCTTGCACCTGCTGGTGTTTATTTGACAGGTGCAGTACATAAATTTCCAGTATTAAATGTTTTACTAGAAGGTGAAGTTACAGTGATTAGTATTGATGGTGTTCAAACATTAAAAGCACCTTATGTGTATGTGTCTTCACCAAATGCTAAAAGACTTTTTCTAACTCATACTCAGATCAGATGGATGAATGTTTTCGGAACCAAAGATCGAAACACCAAACGTGTAATGAAACGTTACACCCACAATGACAAGGAGGAGTCATGTCAGCTGTTGTCGCAACCGTAGCAGTAGCCGCTATCACAGTAGGTTCTGCTTATATGCAGTCTGAAAACGCAAGAAAGCAAGCCAAGACTAATTATGAATTAGCTAAAATTAATGCTGAGAGAGCAGACTTAGATGCTGCTGAAGCTAAACGTGCAGGTGTCGGACAAGAAGTTCGAGCGATTGGACAAATGGACCAAATGCGTGATTCGCAAATTGCAGCTGTTAGTGCGTCTGGTGCAGAGGAATCAGGAACCCTTAAAAGTTTAATATCTGAAAACAATTTAAACTCAGCTCTTAACTTTTTAGATTTACAAGAACAAACTCTTCAGAATGAACTACGTTACAAACGTGAAGCTTCGGACATTAGATCACAAGCCGCAATTAATAGAGCAGCTGGTGAAATGCAAGCTGACAACATCATGTTATCTGGTTACGCTTCTGCGGCTAATACAGGGCTTGGTGGGTATTATAATTATAAAAATAACAAGAAGAAGGGTAAATAGTTATGGCTGTTCAATTACCTAGAGTTAAAAGAAATGAAATTCAAAATCAACCATCTGTTGGTAGGTCTTCAATTAATACTGAGGCTCTTACTCAGGCGGCTAATAAACGAATTGAAATTGTAAGTGATGCTGTAACAAAAGGTATTAATACTTATGAAAAATATGCAGACAGTAAAGCTAAAACAAATGCTGCGTCTCTTTCTAATACTTTTGAAACTGAAGCAGCAGAGATTATTTCAAAATTTGAAAGTCTTCCAAAAGGTGTAAACCCTGACGATGAACTTAACAAAACTAAGACTGCTCTCATTGAACTTCAAAAAAAATATATTGATGACACAAATACTGACGACAGAACTAGGTCTTATTTAGAAGGTGAAATCGGAAAAAGTATTTCTACTTATGGAAGAAAGCTTATAGGTATTAACGCCAACAAAGTAACTGCGTACAATGAGAAAACTTACGACGATAAAATTTCATCGTCTGTTGATAAGCTGACAAGCTCTGCGATCATTGGTCAAACTGCTGAAGGTAAAGCTGAGATGCAAACTCACATTGATGATATTATTTCAAGTGCTACAGCTCAAAACTATCCTAAGTACGGTGACTCTAAAAATGTAATTGCTAAGTCAATTGAAAATGCGGTGTTAAATAATTTAGCCGTTGGAAATGTCCAAGGTGCCAAAGGGTTATTTGAGCACGCTGATTCTCAAGGTTTGGTAGATTCAATTAAATCTACAACCTTAAGTAAAATCAGACAAGGTGAAATTAAACAACAAATCGGTAACATTACTATGAAGTTAGACAATGGTTCTATGTCTTCATCAGCTGCGAGAGATTGGGCTGAGAAGAATTTAACTAACCCAGAAGATATCGCACAAGCTTATAGTGTAATCAGTTCTGCCGAAAGTAGAATCGAAGCACGAAATAATAGATTACAAAATAAAACATATGAAACATATTATAACTTAATAAATTCTCAAGGTATTAAAATGAGTGAATCAGAACTTTATAAAGACCCTAGGTTTTCGGCTTTAAAAAGTTTATCACCAGCACAGCAATCTAGACTTGTAAGTGAATCATCACCAGTAAGTAAATCGTTTAAAACTAACATCAGTGATTACCAAGAGATGCAAAGATTGATTAAAAATAACGAAATCGGCACAATGACTGATGAAGCTTTTGAAGGTCTTTTAAGTAAATATCAACCATCACACCAAAGAAAATTAGTTGATGCTAGAGAATCTTATAAAGCCAATTCGTCTGGTCAAATCAAACCTGCGTCTGTAGAAACCATGATTGAAAGACAAGTCAAAGCTAAAATGAAAGACTCGTTTGACAGTGAGGCAGAATTAAATGCTTGGTATATATCATCAGGAGCTGAAGGCTTGGTAGATCAGGCGGCTAAACATTATTCTACAGACAAAGAGATTGCGAACAACATAGACAAAAGAAATAAAGTATCGGACAATATTGTTCAACAACTTAATGATTCTGTACCGAAGAAAAGTTGGTGGGGAGGTTCGTCAAGTGGAAAACCTTTACCGAACTCTCTTGTGCCTCAAAGTGGTACGACTTCTTCTGCACCAACAAACACAGGTTCTAAAAAAAGAGCCGATGACAGATTGGATGAAATTTAATGTCTAAAGAAATAACTCAGATTATTGATGACGCTACAAATTTTAACATAACTCAAAATGAAGCAAGTAATATAGGTTTTGTTTTACGAGATGAGAAGAATACTCAAGCTGTTCAATCATTGAGTCCAGCAATTAAGAACTATTTAGAAAACGCTCCTGATGCAATATCCAAAGATATTAAAAACAACGGTGAACAATTTAAAGAAACGTTAAGTCTTTGGGAAGGCATCAAACATTCTTTTTCAACTACTGATGAAGTCAGCAAATATAATAAAGCGTACTTCGACCTAGCAATGGGTAGATTTATGGGCGATAAATATTTTGCTGTAGGTAGATCAAAAGAAGATGTTAAAAATTATATTCGAGATAACGCAGAGAAAATTGAAGAAATTGAAAGTAAGGGTAACGACAATACTATAATCAACGCTCTTGCTGCTTTTGCTGGGCAAACAGCCGACATACCAACTGAACATCCTGCTGCTACTGCGGCAGCTACAGCGTATGTAGGTACAGCAGCGGCTGGTGGTGCAATACTTGGAGCTGGGTTTGGTGCTGTTCCAACTGCGATAACCGCTGCTCCAATTGCTGCTGGTCATTTAATGTTGTATGCAGGTATTGTAGACGGTGTTCAAAACACAGCAGGTACAATATTTAGAGAAGGTTTAAAACCTGAGAATAAAGGTAAAGTTGATATTGACGACCTTGCAATGGTGTCTCTTGCTATGGGCTTTGGTGCTGGTGCAGGTGAGGCAGTATTTAGAAAATCATTATCTACTATAGGTAAACTTGAAGGGAAATATGCAAGTTTATCTAAATTAGGTGACGTGTTAAAAGGTATGACACCTAAAGGTATAGTTGAAGCTTTAAAGATGCCAACATCTAAACTATCACTGGGTGTTAAAGCTTACAAAGAATTAATGGCTTCGGCGATTGGGAAAGCTCCGTCAACAATGTCTGCTGGTAACTTTGTTAAAGACACAGCTTTTGCAGGTGCAACAAATGTCGTATCAGACTCGTTTGGTTTTGCAGGTGAAGAGTATGCCAAAAGTGGTGAATTTTCTGTTAGTGCTACAGCCGATAGAATATTTAGCAAAGAAGGTTTAACTTCTGCTGTTGTAGGTTCAACAGTGGCCGCAGGATTCGGTACTGCTAATTTTGTTAGAGAACAAAAAAACATCTCTGATTTTAAAAAAGCAAAATCAATTTATGAAATGGTTGAAGGAGTGAAAGAAGATATTAATACTTCTGTGCCAGATTTTGCTCCGATACTTAAACACACTGATATAACTTTTAATTCTGAAACAATCATGAGTATTGAAAAAACTGCTCAAAAGCTTGGAGTTATTAAAAGTACAATCGAAGGTTTGAAGAACTATAAAGGTGACAATCGTGCAGCTTTGGACGCTATGGAAATACATATGGATGGTGAAGCTTATATAGCACCAGACCAAATTCAAAACTTAGATAAAAATTTTGTTAAATCTTTTGAAAGAGTAACAGGTAGAAAATTATCACCAGATGAAACTACGGTTATTGGTTATAAAGAATTAGTTTTACTTGCTCAAGAGCATCAAAACATTATTGATAAAATTATCACTTTTGATGTCGATGGTCCTTCTATCGGCAAAGTCGGAGAGTGGATTGCTGAGACTGAAAAACAAACCAAGGCAATAAAACATATTGAAACTAAA
>CAZDRS010000158.1:0-5768 GCA_964507585.1 uncultured Dechloromonas sp. | reverse complement strand
TCGCACCGGGCGGCATCCGCAAGGGTGCGGCCGGTTTCGACATCACCTTCCTGCACCCGAAGGGCAACGAGGAATTCCCGATCGGCGGCGAAGGCGTGCTGATCGAACTGGTGCAGGCACCGCCGGAAGTGGTTTCGGCTTTCGCCAAGCTGGCCGGCAACTAAGGGAACATGGACGAGATCCCGCAAGACGATCTCGAGGCAACACGGGCGGCGCTCGCACCAACGCTGGAAGCGACCGCCGCCATCCTGCCCTGGGTGGCCAAGCCCCGCCCTGCCCGCTTCGATGCCAAGCTGAATCAGCGCTGGATCGACGGCGGCCAACGGCTATACGACGCCTGGCAGGAACGCCACACGGCTGGCGATGACATTCGGCCGGCCATTTTTAATCTCTACGCGGTAGCGCTGGAAACCGCCGACAGCGACTGCCTACGCCTGGGCGAAGCACTGGCCAGCGCAGCCGACCGGCTGGAGGATGCCAAGCCTTCGCCCCGCCTGATCGCCGCACTGAGCAGCGCCATTGAGTGCCTGCGCGAACCGGCCGGATTGGAAAACGATGCTTTCGGCGAACGCGCCCGGCACTTTGCCGCTCGCCTGGAAAGCACGGCGGCAGCGAGCGATACCACCGAACGCTCGGCTGTACTCGACCAGTTGTTCGTCGATGAAGCGCATGAACAACTCGATTTGCTGCGCGATGCGCTGGCCGCCCTGCCACCGGATGCCTACGTACTGACCACCGAGGCGCTCAAGCTGGCACAGCAGGCGGAAACCCTGGAATTGTGGGGCATCATGCATCTTGCCCGCCAGTTCGCCGAGTGTGTCGGCAAGCATGGCAGCGAACTGGACAGCACCGAGGCGCGAGACGCCCTCCTCGAAATCCTGCAGGCGCTCGGCAGCGCCGTGGACGCGGTGGGCGCCTAGCCGGATTGGTGCTTGCGGCCCGATTTGAGGGCCAGCATTTAAGCGGCCCGAATAATCTTCAGCGCCAGGCGAGCGCCATCGCTCAGTTCGGCACAGGTTGCACTGACGCTGACCGGCACCTTGCTGCCGTCGCCGCGCTGTACTTCCGCCGCCAGCCGGCCTGACGAACCGGCATCGAGCAGGCGTACGACTTCGGCAGCTACCGTCCTCTGCTGTTCCGGCGGATAGAGCGTGCCGTGATGGCGCCCCAGCAACTCCTCGCGCCGACGACCGGTCAGCGCCTCGGCCTGGCGATTGAGATCGAGAATCTCGCCGCTGTGGCCGTCGGCCAGCAACAAGGCATCCGGCGAGGCGTCGATCACGACACGCATCTGCTCCCGGGCCAGGCGGGCCTGGCGCCGGGCTTCACCGGCCTCGTATTCGACCAGCGCCAAGGCAACCAGATTGGCGACTGCCTGCGCAAATATCCGATGGGCGCTGGCCCATGGCTGGCGCGTAACGACCTGTTCCAGGCAAAGGACGCCCTGCAGCTCGCCACGAATATGGATGGGCGTTGCCAGCAAGGCCGTGATGCGGTGGCGCGGCAGGTAGTAGCTGACGAATTCGGCGGTCAGCGGATGGACATAGACGTCATCCACGGCCATGCCAACACCGTCGCGCAGGGCATGAAAGAAGACCGGATGGCCGATAGCATCGATGGTATTGCCGCTGCTGTGGCGACCGGCGGAACGTTCGAAAAGTTCGAGGCAACGCAGTTCGCGCTGCCCTTCGGTGAGTGCCCAGATGCTGGCCCGTTCGACACCGCAAATATTGGCCGCCGATTCGGTCAGGATGGCGAGCATCATGTCCAGCGAGGCCTCGCCCAGATACGCGCCACGCGACAGGCTGGCGATGTCTTGCGGCAGGTCTTCCGGCGACATCAGGCCGTTGCCGGGGAGCGTTTCGAAGGCGGTTTCCATGATGCTGAGACTACGCGGGTACCCAAAGGATTGAACTGCCTCCAGCTTAGGGAAGCCCGCCCCGGATGTCTGTGAATTACGCCACATATTACAAAAGTAATAACCAGGACAATAACCTCATTCCGGGTCGGGCGTCGTCCTGAAGACGAAGGCCGCCCTGTCGATTTCGGTAATCCAGACCAGACCGTCACCGTAATGGCCGGTCTGGGCGATCTCGGTGATGCGCTGGAAGATGGCCTCGGCGACATCGTCCGGCGCGACGATCTCGACGCGCACCTTGGGGGTGTAGTCGGTCAGCTCGTCGCGAATCTTGACCTTGGCCGGCACGTGGCGGCTCGGTGCGCTGCAGCCTTCGACCTTGGTCACCGTCATGCCGGGAAACCCGGGCATCGCCATCAGCGCATCGCGTAGAACCTGCAGCTTGTTGGGGCGGATGATGGCCTTGATTTCCTTCATGCTTCGACTCCTTCATCGTCGAACCAGCGATAAATGGTGGGCAGCACGACCAGCGTCAGCAAGGTCGAGGTGATCAGGCCGCCGATGACCACGATGGCCAGCGGACGCTGAACCTCCGAGCCGGGGCCGCTCGAGAACAGGAACGGGATCAGGCCGAGCATCGCGACGGTCGCCGTCATCATCACCGGGCGGAAACGCAGCGTGGCGCCTTCGACCACGGCATCGCGCACACTGCGTCCTTCTTCGCGCAGGCCCCGGATGTAGGAGACCAGCACCACCCCGTTCAGCACGGCAATGCCCCACAGCGCGATGAAGCCGACCGAGGCCGGTACCGACAGGTATTCGCCGGCGACAAACAGGCCGATCACGCCGCCAATCGAGGCGAAGGGCAGCACGGTGATGATCAGCGTCGCAAAGCGCAGGGAATTGAAGAGCAGGAAGAGCAGGAAGAAAATGGCGGCAATGGTGATCGGGATAATTACCATCAGGTGGCCGAGCGCCCGCTCCATGTTCTGGAACTGGCCGCCCCATTCCAGGTAGTAGCCTTCCGGCAGCTTGATCTGCGCATCCACCTTCTGCTGCAGTTCGGCGACGAAGCCGCCCAAGTCGCGGCCCTTGACGTTGACGCCGACGACGATGCGCCGCTTGCCGAGCTCACGCGAAATCTGCGCCGGGCCATCCGTGACCTGTATCCTGGCGACATCGGCCAGACGCACCTGCGCCCCGTTCGGCGAGGTGATCAGCACGTTCGAAATCGCTTCGACGTTATTGCGGAAGCGCTCTGGCAAGCGGACGGCGCCGGGGAAACGCCGCTCGCCTTCGAAGATCTCGGTCGCCACCTTGCCGCCGATGGCCGTTTCCAGCACGTCATTGACTTCGGAAACATTGAGGCCGAGGCGGGCGATGGCCTGGCGGTCGATCTCGATCGACAGGTACTGCTGGCCACTGACCCGCTCGATGCGCAGATCCTGCGCCCCTTGCAGCGACTGGGCGACCTTGCCGATCTGGCCGGCGACTTTCTTCAACTGCTCCAGATCGTCGCCGAAGACCTTGACCGCGATATCCGAGCGGACGCCGGTCACCATTTCGGCAACCCGCGCCGAAATCGGCTGCGCCATGACGATCTGCACACCGGGCAGCGCCTTCAGCTTGTCGCGCATCGCTTCCTGGATGTCGTCCTGCGTCCAGCCTTCCGGCCACTCGGCACGCGGTTTCAGGCTGACGATCGGCGTCGATTCGTTCGGCCCCTGCGGGTCGGCCGGCGATTCGCCACGGCCGACACCGGAAACCGCCGATTTGACGCCGGGCACCTGCATGACCAGGCGCATCGCCTCCATTTCCATCTTGATCGACTCATCGAGCGCGATGTTGGGCACCCGAGTGATCCCCGGCACGGCCGAGCCTTCCTTCATTTCCGGAATGAAGGCCGTACCGAGCAAAGGCAATACCGCAATGGTCAGCGCAAAGGCGACAACCGCCGCTGCGACCGTCTTCTTCTCGTTGCCGAGCGCCCAGTGCAGCATTTTCAGGTAGCGCTGCTTCATCGCCGCGATCAACCGGGTGTCGTGGTCGCCATCATGCGCCGGCGGCTTCAGCAGGTAGGTCGACATCACCGGCGTCAGCGTCATCGACAGGATCAGCGAAATGCCCAGGGCGATCGCGATGGTGTAGGCAAGCGGCGCGAACATCTTGCCTTCCATGCCCTGCAGGGTCATCAGCGGCAGGAAGACGAGGATGATGATGCCGACGCCGAAAATGACCGGCGTCGCCACCTCGACCACGGCGTGCAGAATCACCCGCAACGGGCTTTCCCCCTTGTTGGCATGGCGCCCCAGTTGCAGGAAGGCATTCTCGACGACGACGACCGAGCCGTCGACCATCAGGCCGATGGCGATGGCCAAGCCGCCGAGCGACATCAGGTTGGCCGAGATGCCCAGCTTGTTCATCGCGGTAAAGGTCAGCAGCGGCGTCAGCACCAGGGTGGCGACGACGATCAGCGACGAGCGCACGTCGCCGAGGAACAGGAAGAGCACGACGACGACCAGCACGACGCCTTCGAGCAAGACCTTGGTGACGGTCCACAGCGCCGCGTCGACCAGTTCCGAACGGTCGTAATAGGCGGCGATCTTCAGGCCATCGGGCAACATCCCCTTGGCGTTGATCTCGTCGACCCGCGCCTTGATCTTGCCGACCACCGCCTTGGCATTGCCGCCGGCGATCATCATCACCACACCGCCGACCGCCTCGGTCGTTCCGTTCTTGATCACCGCACCCTGCCGCACCTCGTGGCCGATCTGCACCTCGGCGACATCGCGGACATAGACCGGAACCCCGTCCTTTTCCTTGAGCACGATGGCGCGCAGGTCGTCCAGGTCGCGCACCAGGCCGATACCGCGAATCAGGTATTGCTCGGCATATTGCGGCAACACGCCGCCCCCGGCATTGGCGTTGTTGCGGCCAACCGCCAGGTAGACATCGGTCACGCTCAGGCCGAAATGGCGCAGCTTGTCCGGATTGACCAGCACCTGGTACTGCTTGGAATAACCGCCCTGCGAATTGATTTCCGCCACCCCGGGAATCGAGCGCAGCAAGGGCCGCACCACCCAGTCCTGGACTACCCGGCGCTTCATCAATTCCTCTTCGCTCAGCGCCTTGTCGCCATCGTCGGCCCGCTCCAGCGTGTATTGATAGACCTCGCCCAGGCCGGTCGACACCGGGCCGAGCACCGGCGCAATGCCCGGCGGCAGACGCGAACCGACTTCGAGCAGGCGCTCCATGACCAATTGGCGGGCGAAATAGACATCGGTCTTGTCGGAGAACACCAACGTGATCAGCGACAGGCCCGGCTTGTTCAGCGAGCGCATTTCCTCCAGACCGGGCAGGCCGGTCATCGCCACCTCCAGCGGCACGGTGGCAAAGCGCTCGACTTCCTCCGGCGAGCGGCCCGGCGCTTCGGTGGCGATCTGCACCTGGACGTTGGTGACGTCCGGGAAGGCATCGACCGACAGCTTCTGCGCTGCATTCAGGCCAAAGAAAAAGAGAACAGCGGCAATGACCGCCACGACCAGGCGCTGCTTGAGCGCCGCGCGAACCAGGGACTCGATCACGACCCCTCCATTTCCTTGCGGTTACGCTCGTTATTGAGATGGAAGGCGCCATCGACGACCAGCCTCTCGCCGCCCTTGAGGCCGGCGGACACCGCCCGCACGCCGCCCTGCTCCGCCCCCAACTTGACCTTGAGCAGGCGGAACACGCCATCGCCCTCGGCAACGAAGACATGATCCTCATCGTTCTGGCGCACCACCGCGCTGGCCGGCACGACCAGGCGGTCGACCGGCTTGGCCTCGATCAGCATGGAAGCCAGCATGGCCGGCTTGAGGCGGCCAGCGCGGTTATCCAGCTCGGTACGCACCAGCACGGTACGCGTTTCCGG
>CAZDRS010000157.1:0-5786 GCA_964507585.1 uncultured Dechloromonas sp. | reverse complement strand
TTTACTCCGCGGCGTGGCGGGCGTGCAGGAAGGCGAAGGCGGTGGCGCTGTTGAGGGGGCGGCTGAGCAGGTAGCCCTGCACTTCGTCGCAGCCGTTGGTACGCAGCAGGTCGAGCTGGTCTTCGGTTTCGACCCCCTCGGCAATGACCTTGAGGCCGAGCGAATGGGCGAGCGCGATGGTGCCGAAGGCGATGGCGCGGTCGTTGAGATCGTGCTCGATGTCGGCGACGAAGGAGCGGTCGATCTTCAGGTGGTCGATGGGGAACAGCTTGAGGTAGGCGAGCGAGGAGTAGCCGGTGCCGAAGTCGTCGATGGCCAGCGTGACGCCCATGCGGCCGAGGCGTTCGAGGATGTGGATGGCTTCCTGCGGGTTTTCCATCACCGAGCTTTCGGTGATTTCCAGTTCGAGCAGTTCGGGCGGCAGGCCGGAGGTGGTGAGGGCATTGGCGACTGTTTCGCAGAAGTCGCGGCGGCGCAGTTGCAGGGCCGAGACGTTGACGGCGACGCGCATGGGTTTGATGCCGGCATTGATCCAGCGCGCCATTTCCAGGCAGGCGGTGGTCAGCACCCATTCGCCGATGTCGACGATCATCCCGGTTTCCTCGGCAACCGGGATGAAGCGGGCCGGGGAGATCAGGCCTTCGACCGGATGGTGCCAGCGTATCAGGGCTTCGACGCCGATCGGGCTGCGGTCGTCGGCGTTGAACTGCGGCTGGAAGTCCAGGCTCAGCTCGTTGCGGGCGATGGCGTGGCGCAGCTTGCGCTCGATGTTCAGGCGTTCGGCCGCCGAGCGGTTCATGTCCTCGGCGAAGAACTGGTAATTGTTCCGACCGGCTGCCTTGGCGTGGTACATCGCCGTGTCGGCATTCTTCAGGATGGTGTCGCCGTCGACACCGTCGTCGGGGAAGATGCTGATGCCGATCGACGGGCTGGTGTGCAGCTCGTGGCCGTTGGCCTCGATGGGCGTGGACAGCGCGGCGGTGACCTTGCTGGCGACAGTAGCCGCATCGGCCGGGGTGTTGATGGCGGGCAGGATGATGACGAATTCGTCGCCGCCGAGGCGGGCGACGAAATCGGTTTCGCGTACCAGCTTGGATAGCCGGCAGGCAACCTCGCGCAGCAACTCGTCGCCGACCTGGTGGCCGAGCGTGTCGTTGATCATCTTGAAGCGGTCGAGATCGAGGAACATCATCGCCACCTTCCAGTTGTGGCGGCGGGCGTCGGGCAGCAGCTGGGCGAGGCGCAGGAGCAGGGCCATGCGGTTGGGCAGGCCGGTCAACGCGTCGGTCTGCGCAATGTGGCGCATGCGGTCTTCGGCCTGCTTGCGCTCGGTGATGTCGGCCAGGATCCAGACGTAGTGGGCCGGTGCGCCGCTTTGCGGGTCATCGACGCGGTTGATGCGGGTGCCGGCCGGGAAGTGGTTGCCGCTCTTGTGGCTTACCTCCAGCTCCCCGTTCCAGGTGCCGCGTATGGCCAACTGGTCGGCCATTTCCTTGGCCGACTGCCCCTCGGCGAAATCGATCAGGGAAAAAACCGTCTGGCCGTTCAACTCGAAGGCTTCGTGGCCGGTCATCTGGGTGGTGGCCGGATTGATCGACAAAATGCGATGCGCTTCGTCGGTGAAGATGATGCCGGCCGGCGAGTGGGTGTAGACCTTTTGCGCCAGTTGTTCGCGCTCGGCACTGTGGCGGCGCTCGGTGATGTTGGTGTAGACCGTGACGAAACCGCCCTCGGCCAGCGGTACGCCGCGCACTTCCAGGGTCTGGCCGTTCGGCCGGGTGCGCTCGAAGTGATGGGTGGTCGGCGTGCCGACCTTCTGCATCAGGGTTTGCGTGATCTGCTCGGGGTCGCCCGGGCCGTATTCGCCGCGCGCCGCGTTGTAGCGGAACATCTTTTCGATCGGTGTGCCCGGCCGCGTCAATTCATCCGGGAGTTCGAGCAGGCGTCCGAATTCCGCGTTGCACAGTTCGAGCGCCGCATCGCGGTTGAACAGGCTGACTGCGCTGGGGATGCTTTCGAGCACGGTCTGCAGTTGGTCGTGCTGCTTGCGGAGCTGTATTTCGACCGCCTTGCGCTCGGTGATGTCGGTGTAGGTGGTGATGAAGCCGACGAGCTGGTCGCCGATGGTCAGCGGTTCGCCCTGGACGAGGTGCGTCTTGCCGTTCGGGCGGGTGCGCTCGAAGCAGTGCGGCTCGAACTTGCGCGCCAGGGTCGTGATGCGTTCGACATGGGCCTCGATGTCGCCAGGGCCGTACTCGCCGCGCTTGGCCGGAACGCGGATCAGGTCGGAGAACGGAACGCCTTCGTAAACCGCTTCGGGCGGCAGGTCGAGCACTTTCAGGAAGCCCTGGTTCCATACACGCAAGCACAGGCATTCGTCGAAGACGCTGATGCCCTGAGCCATGTTCGAGACGACCGCTTGCAGATAGGTCAGCTGGCGCTGAATATCGTTGGGCGACAACCGGGGCTCGGGTGGTGACATGTGGCGTTACGGTGGGGACAGCTTCTGAGACAGTTCCCAATAATAGCCGAGCGTGTCGCGGCTGACCAATATAGAAAATGCTTTTTTTAGTTCTGCTAGATGGGTATTAGTTCTGCCATTTGATCGAGCAGCCGATGGAGGCTTGCTGGTCGCGCGGGCCTTGGCGGGTGTGTGCTATGTCGCGCATGGCCTCGAACAACTCCCGGCGTGCCTCCGGCGGGCCCGGGTTGCGCCCCGAGGCATCGAGCCGGCCGCGATACTGCAGTTCCAGCCTGGCGTTGTAACCGAAGAAATCCGGCGTGCATACCGCGCCATAGGCTTGGGCCACGGCCTGTGTCTCGTCGTAGAGGTAGGGGAAGGGAAAGGCCAGTTCCTCGGCCCAGCGCTTCATGTTGTCCGGCGCATCGTCCGGGTAGGCAGCGACGTCGTTGCTCATCATGGCGACACAGCCAATGCCGTGTCCGGCCAGTTCGCGGCAGTCGCGGATCAGGCGGTCGATGATCGCCTTGACGTAGGGGCAGTGGTTGCAGATGAACATGACCAGCAGGCCGTTCGGGCCGCGGCAGCTTTCCAGTGTATGACGCCGGCCATCGGTGCCGGGCAGGTCGAAAGCGATGGCCGGCCGGCCGAAATCGCAGACGGGCGGGTTCAAGGCGACCATGTTTCTCCCCTCCAAAACGCATTTCGCCCATAATAGCACCGATGAATTTGCCCCGTTTTTACTGCCGTGAAGCGCTCTCGCCGGGGGCGCACGTTGAATTGCCCGAGCCGGTGGCGCGCCATGCCGTGCGTGTGCTGCGCCTGCCGCCGGGGGCGCCGATGATCCTCTTCGATGGCCGTGGCGGCCAGTATCCGGCCCGCATCGAGCGTATCGAGCGCGATCGGGTCTATGCCGAACTGGGGGCCTGGGAAGAGGTCGAGTCCGAGTCGCCGCTGGCGATCACGCTGGTGCAGGCCCTGCAGGCCGGCGACAAGATGGATTTCACCATCCAGAAGGCGGTCGAACTGGGGGTGCGCGATTTTGTCCCGGTCGAGAGCCGGCGCAGCGTGCTGCGCCTGGCCGGTGAGCGCGCCGCCAAGCGCGTCGCCCATTGGCAGGGCGTGGTTGCCTCGGCCTGCGAACAGTGCGGGCGCAACCAGGTACCCTTGGTGGCGCCGGTGGAAAAGCTGGAAAACTGGCTGGCCCGCCCGGTTGCCGACGGCGTGCTGCGCCTGATGCTGGCGCCCGATGCCGAGGACAGTTTTGCTTCGATCCGGCCGACGGGGCCGGTGCAACTGTTGATCGGGGCCGAAGGGGGGCTCGATCAGCAGGAGGTGATCGCTGCCAAGCAGGCCGGCTTCCAGGCGGTGCGCATGGGGCCGCGCGTGTTGCGGACGGAAACGGCTGGCCTGGCTGCCTTGGCGGTCATGCAGGCATTGTGGGGTGATTTCAGGGAGGGGTAGGCCATGTTTGAGTCAGCGGAACTGGGGCATAAGGTTGATAAGGAAACCTTCAAGCGCGAGGTGCCGAAGCTGCGTGCCCAATTGCTCGACGTGCAGTACGACATGCTGCAGAAGAAGGAATTCCCGGTCGTCATCCTGATTTCCGGCGTGGATGGCAGCGGCAAGGGCGAGACGATCAACCTGCTCTATTCGTGGATGGATCCGCGCCATATCTCGACGCTGGCCTTCTCGGCGCCGAGCGACGAAGAAAGTACGCGGCCCTACATGTGGCGCTACTGGCGTGCCCTGCCGCCCAAGGGCAAGGTCGGCATCTTTGCCGGCTCCTGGTACTCGCAGCCGATTACCGACCGCATCAACGGCGACATGCGCCGCTCTGAGCTCGATGAGCGCCTGGACGACATCAACCGCTTCGAGACCATGCTGGTCAATGAAGGGGCGCTGGTGCTGAAATTCTGGTTCCACTTGTCGAAGGAGGGCCAGAAGACCCGCCTGAAAGCGCTGGAAAAAAATCCGCGCACCGCCTGGCGAGTGACCAAGGAGAGCTACGACCGCCTGAAGACCTACAACCGCTTGCAGCAGGTGGCCGGCCATGTCCTGCGCGTGACCAACACGGCGCATGCGCCGTGGATCATCGTCGAGGGCACCGATGACGAATACCGCTCGCTGACCGTCGGCCGCATCGTGCTCGATGCGATGAAGCGCCGCCTGACCCAGGATGGCTTGCAGCGCGTGCCGGTGGCGCCGCCGATCGTGCATCCGATCGACGAGAAGAATGTGCTCAGCGAGCTCGATCTGACGCAGAAACTGGCCAAGAAGGCTTACGAAACGCAGTTGGCCAAGTACCAGGCGCGGCTGTCGGAGCTGGTGCGCGATCCGCGTTTCGTCGGCAAGCATTCGCTGGTGCTGGTTTTCGAAGGCTCGGATGCGGCCGGCAAGGGCGGCTCGATCCGCCGGGTGGCCGCCGCGATGGATGCCCGCCAGTACCAGATCGTGCCGATTGCCGCGCCAACCGAGGAGGAGCGCGCCCAGCCCTACTTGTGGCGTTTCTGGCGGCATCTGCCACGCACCGGTCGGGCGGCGATTTTCGACCGTTCGTGGTACGGCCGCGTGCTGGTCGAACGGGTCGAGGGCTTCTGCGCCGAGGCCGACTGGTTGCGCGCCTATGCCGAGATCAACGATTTCGAACACCAGTTGTCCGATGCCGGCGCCATCGTCATCAAGTTCTGGCTGCAGATCAGTGCCGACGAGCAGTTGCGCCGCTTCAAGGAGCGCCAGGACACCGAGTTCAAGCGCTTCAAGATCACCGACGAGGACTGGCGCAACCGCGAGAAGTGGGATAACTACGTGTCGGCCGTGTGCGACATGGTCGACCGTACCTCGACCGGCCTGGCGCCGTGGACGCTGGTCGAAGCCAACGACAAGAACTTTGCCCGGGTTAAAGTGCTGAAAACCATTTGTGAGCGCCTCGAAATTGCGCTGAAAGACGAAGACCGGAAAACCATCGAAAAATGAGCGATACCCCTTACGACGAGCATTTCGTCTCCTGGTTCCGGGCGGTCACGCCCTACATCAATGCCTTCCGCGGCAAGACCTTCGTCATCGCCTTTGGCGGCAAGGCCGTCGAGAGCGAATTCGCCAAGACCCTGGCCTACGACGTGAACCTGCTGGTCAGCCTGGGCATCCGCCTGGTGCTGGTGCATGGCGCCCGGCCGCAGATCGAGGAAGAGCTGCGCGAGAAGAACCTGGAGTCGATTTACCACCGCGGCTACCGGGTGACCGATGCGGCGGCGCTCGACTGTGTGCTCGACGCGGTGGGCAGCGTCTATCTCGAAATCGAGGCCATGCTGTCGCAGGGCCTGCC
>CAZDRS010000156.1:0-5824 GCA_964507585.1 uncultured Dechloromonas sp. | reverse complement strand
CCATTTGTCCCAGTCCTTCAGCCATTCCGGCTTGGCGTCGCCCATGCCGGTGGCGATGATGGCCTCGGGGTCGGCTTCGAGGATGGCTTCGACGCTGACCGTCGGCGCCATCTTGTTGAGGTGGCCGAAGATGTTTTCGCCACCGCACAGCGTGATGGCGTCGCTGATGATCTGCGGGCCGCCCACCGTCATCAGCGGCGTTTTCCAGATTTGGTAGAAGGTACGCACCTTCGGCTTGCCGGCATTGGCCTTGCGCAGGCTTTCCAGGCGCTGGCGGAAACGCGCGGCGGCCGGTTTGGCGATGGCTTCGCTACCGGCCAGTTGGCCGAGGCGTTCGAGTTGATCGGCAACGTTTTCCATCGTGTTCGGCTGCGCGACATAGACGGTCAGGCCGAGTGCTTTGAGCTTGTCGACCTGCGGCATGTTGTTGCCGCTTTCCCAGGCGAGCACGAGGTCGGGCCTGAGGGCGGCCACCGCTTCGAGATCGACCCGTGAGTAGCCGCCAACGCGCGGCACTTGTTTGGCTTCCGGCGGGTAGTCGCTGTAGTCGACGGTGCCGACCAGCTTGTCGCCGGCTCCGGCAGCGTAGAGGCTTTCGGCAAGGTGCGGGGCAAGGGCGACAATGCGTTTGGCGGGGGCCTTGAGCCGGACTTCCTGGCCGGTGTCGTCCTTGAAAACCAGGTCGGCCCGGGCTGGGTTGCTGATGCTCAGGGCCGCGAGCAGGGCGATGAAAAGGTGCTGGTTCATGCGGGTTTCCAGGTGTTCAGCGCATCGGTGAGGCGCTGCCAGCCGGCTTCGTCGCCAGGCAGGCCGAGGCGAAGCATGGCTTGCTGGTCGAAGCGGCGGGTCAGGATGGCGCGGCGGGCCAGGTATTCGTGCAGTTCGCCGGCGTGCGGCGCGCTCAGGGTGGCGAACAGGGCGGTGGCCTTGACCTCGCCGAGCGGGGCAAGCAGTTGCCGCAGGCGTTCGCCGGCCGCTTGCAGGCGAGGCCGGGCGGCTGCCTGCCAGGTGTTGTCGGCCAGCGCCAGGCGGGCAGCCTCGCGCGATGGGCCACTGATCGCCCAGGGCCCGATGGCCTCGCGCATGCGGGCCAGCAGGTCGGGGGCAGCAAAAATGAAGCCGACGCGCGCACCGGCCAGGCCGAAAAATTTACCCAGCGAGCGCAGGACGATCAGGTTGGGTGCCTCTTCGGTACCGGCCAGCGGCGTGACGCTCTGTTCGGGGGTGGCGTCGACGAAGGCCTCATCGACGATTAGCCAGCCGCCGCGTTTCTTCAATTGCCGGGCAGCGTCAATGACGACTTCGTGCGGGTGGCAGTCAGCGGTCGGGTTGTTCGGATTGCACAGCAGCACGTAGGGGGTGGTAGCCGCCAGGGCGCGCGGCAGCGTGGCGTTCTGCAGGTAGCGGATCTTGTGGCCGGCCTGCTGCCAGGCATGCGGATGCTCGGCGTAGAGCGGCGCAATGCAGGCGACGGCCGCCCGGGGCAGCAAGGCCGGCAGCCACTGTATGGCAGCTTGCGAGCCGGCTACCGGCAGCAGATTGGTGTTGCCGTAGTAGCTTGCGGCGGCGGCTTCCAGGCCATCATCGGCCTCCGGCAGGCGTTGCCAGACGCTGGCCGGCAGGGGGGGTACGGGCCAGCCTTGCGGGTTTATGCCGGTGGACAGGTCGAGCCAGTTGGCCAGTGGGATGTCGTAGTGCGCTGCGGCTTCGCGCAGGCGGCCGCCGTGTTCAAGCATGGAGGAATCCAATCGCAAAAAAGACTGCCAGCCACAGCCACAGGCTGTGGCGGATGAGGGCGATGGCCCGGCCGAGGTCGGTAGCCACAGGGGCGGGGCCGGTGCCGAGTGGCGGGCGTTGTTCGACCTGGCCGTGGTAGATCGCCGCGCCGCCAAGCTGTACGCCCAGGCTGCCAGCGCCGGCCGCCATTACCGGGCCGGCGTTCGGGCTTTCCCAGCCCGGTGCTTGGGCTCGCCAGCAAGCCAGCGCCTGGCGGGTGCGGCCGAGCAGGGCGTAGGTCAGGGCAGTCAGGCGGGCGGGCAGCCAGTTCAGCGCGTCGTCAAGGCGGGCGGCGGCCCGGCCGAACAGATTGTAGCGCTCGGTACGGTAACCCCACATTGCATCCAGCGTGTTGGCCAGGCGGAAGAGCAGGGCACCCGGGCCGCCGAGCAGGGCGAACCAGAACAGCGTGCCGAAAATGGCGTCGTTGCCGTTTTCCAGCACCGACTCCATGCCGGCCTTGGCGACGCCGGATTCGTCGAGCGCCGCGGTGTCGCGCGAGACGATCCACCCGACACGCCGGCGTGCCTCGTCAAGATGGCCGTCCTGCAAGGGTTTTGCGATGGCCTCGGCGTGCTCGCAGAGGCTTTGCGCGCCAAGGGCGAAGTAGAGCAGGGCGACATCGACGGCAAAAGGCGCCAGCGATCGGAGGACAAAGGCGAGCGCAACGAAGGGCAGGACAAGCAGCGCCCAGGCGGCGATGCCGGCCGGCAGGCGCCGGTTGTTGAGCCGTCTTTCCAGAGCGGTCGCCAGCTTGCCGAAGCCGACCAGCGGGTGAAAGCGGCGCGGCTCGCCGAGCAGCCGGTCGAGCAGCACGGCGGCCAAGGCGGCAACCGGCATGGCGAGCGCGCCGTCCGGCATCATTTCGGGAAAAGGCCTCGCTGCTGGATGTCGTCCTGCATCGTACTGAGGGTTGTGGTCAGCGATTCCTGCCGAGCCGTGTCGGCCTGGCCCCACTGGTCGTAATAGAGCAGGTCGGCAATCGGCAGGCGCGGCAGCCAGCCGGCTTTTTCCAGCTCTGGCTTGTCGTGGAAATAGCTGACATAGCCGATGCAGAGGTAGGCAATGGGCACGATATTGGCCGGAATACCCAGCGCCGCCTGCAGTTCCGGCTGGTTGAAAATGCTCACCCAGCCAACGCCCAGGCCCTCGGCGCGGGCCGCCAGCCAAAGGTTCTGCACGGCGCAGACGCTGGAGTAGAGATCCATCGTCTTGATGTGCGTGCGGCCGACGACAACCGGGCCGGTACGCTCGCGGTCGCAGGTGATGCACAGGTTGATCGGCGACTCGACGATACCCTCCAGCTTGAGCTGGCTATAGATTTCCCGCTTGCCTTCCGGGAACATCATTGCCGCTTCGGCATGCGCCTTGGCGAAGACATCGCGCACCCGCTGCTTGACCTCCGGCGAGCGGACGAGCAGGAAATTCCACGGCTGCATGAAGCCGACGGAAGGCGCATGGTGGGCGGCCAGCATGACGCGGGCGAGCACCTCGTCCGGCACCGGGTCGGGCAGGAACTGGCCGCGCACGTCGCGGCGGTTGAAGATGGTGCGATAGACGGCGGCGCGCTCGGCGTCGGAAAAGCTGTGGTCGATCGGGTTTTCCATAAATTCCCCTTGTGGAAAAACGATGGCTGCCTGTCCATGCAGCCCGGTTTCGTCTCCCGGCCGGTCTTCTGACTCGGATTCACCCGTTGCCGCGCCTTCCCGGCCGAAACCAGTGGCACCTTGCGGCAAACGTCCTCCTCACAGCGTTGGGCACGTGGCGGAATCGCACCGCCTTCCCGATTCTCCGTTCGGCATTGCCGAACGGCACCCGGAGACACTTGCCTGACTCAAATCAGGCGAGGCCGATGGTGCCATAATTACGGCCTTTTTACACCTCGTTTGCCATGTCTGCTTCTGCCCTGATGGTTCAAGGAACCACCTCCGATGCCGGTAAATCGACGCTGGTTGCGGCGTTGTGCCGCATCCTGAAGCGGCGCGGGGTGCGCGTGGCGCCGTTCAAGCCGCAGAACATGGCGCTCAATTCGGCGGTGACGGTGGATGGTGGCGAGATCGGCCGGGCGCAGGCCTTGCAGGCGCTGGCTTGCGGATTGCCGCCGCATACCGATTTCAACCCGGTGCTGCTGAAGCCGACGACCGACAAGAAGGCGCAGGTGATCATCCACGGCAAGGTGGCGACCGACCTCGATGCCAAGGCCTATCACGCCTACAAGCCGCGGGCGATGGGGGCGGTACTGGAATCCTGGGGGCGGCTGACGGCGGCCTACGGTTGCGTGCTAGTCGAGGGGGCGGGTTCGCCGGCCGAGATCAACCTGCGCGACCGCGACATCGCCAACATGGGCTTTGCCGAGGCGGTGGATTGCCCGGTCATTCTGGTCGCTGACATCGACCGCGGCGGTGTTTTCGCGCACCTGGTCGGCACGCTGGATCTGCTGTCGCCTTCGGAACAGCAGCGGGTGGTCGGCTTTGTGATCAACCGTTTTCGCGGCGACATCAGCCTGCTCGAATCGGGCTTGGACTGGCTGGAGCAGCGTACCGGCAAGCCGGTGCTCGGGGTGCTGCCCTACCTGCACGGCTTGCTGCTCGATGCCGAGGATGCCATTGCTACCAGTGCCATCGGCGACAAGCGCGAGGCGAAGCTGCGCGTTGTCGCGCCGGCCTATCCGCGCACGTCCAATCACAACGACCTCGATCCGCTGCGCCTGCACCCGGAGGTCGATTTCCGCTGGGTCGGGCCGGGCGAAGCCTTGCCTGCCGCCGACCTGGTCGTCTTGCCCGGCTCCAAGGCGGTGCGTGCCGATCTCGACTGGTTGCGCGGACAGGGCTGGGATAAGGCGATAGCCAAGCACCTGCGTTACGGTGGCAAGGTGATCGGTCTGTGTGGCGGTTACCAGATGCTCGGTCGGGCGGTACATGATCCGCACGGCCTGGAGGGCCGGCCGGGCTCGACGCCGGGCCTCGGCTGGCTGGATGTGGAAACCACGCTGGAGCCCGAAAAACAGTTGCGCAATGTGCAGGGGCATTTGCAGTTGCCGGGCCAACCGGCGATGAATGGTTACGAGATCCACCTTGGCGTGACGGCCGGTGCCGGTTGCTCCCGCCCCGTCGTACATCTCGATGGCAACCGTCCGGACGGTGCCGTTTCAGACGACGATCAGGTGCTGGGTACCTACTGCCACGGCCTGTTCGACCATCCCGAGGCCTTGGTGGCGCTGCTCCGCTGGGCGGGTGTCGAGCCGGAGCTGCAGGTCGATTTTGCCGCCCGCCGCGAGGCCGATCTCGACCGCCTGGCCGATGCAGTTGAGGCGGCGCTCGACTGGGAGAAACTGGCGCCCTGGCTGCCGGCCTGAGTTTCAGCCGGCCGGCGTGTCGTGCTTGATACGCTTCAGCGCGACCTGCTTCTGGATATTGCGGAAATCCCCTTCCCGGCCGTGTAGGGCGTATTGCTTGCGCATGGCGCCAAAGCTCTTCTTGGCTTCCTCGCCTTCGAGCAGGGCTTCGGCCTGGTGGTCGGCCAGTTCGTGGTCGGCCAGGGTCAGTGCGCTGCGCAGGATGTCGAGCCGGCTGGTCGCCTGAAGTTCGGCCGACATCAAGGCCGGGCGCAGGCCGACGAAGCGCGGCTTGCCGCGGCCCGGTGAGCTGATTGCCAACAGGGCGGCGTAGCTGACCTGTTCGTCCAGTGCCATGTTTTGAATATCCGATTCCTTGAGGCCGACCAGGGTTTTTTCGGCCGAAATCAGGTCGTTGGCATCGACCTGGCTGCGGGCCAGCGCCAGGCGATCTTCAGGGGTTACGGCACCGGGCATGCTGTCGTTGGCGATCACCTCGGCCAGTACGGTGCGCGCTGTCTCGGCATCGCCGTTCAGTGTTGCGGCCTCGGCCAGCAGGCGTTTGCGCATGTAGTTGCGGGGCGTTTTCCTGGCCACTTCGTCGAGCACGCGTTGCGCTTCGTCGGCTTCGCCCTGGGCCATGCAGATGTTGGCCTTGAGATCGGAGGCGTCGAAGAAGTGCGGCGTGCTGGCGACGACGCGCTCGATTTCCTC
>CAZDRS010000155.1:0-5885 GCA_964507585.1 uncultured Dechloromonas sp. | reverse complement strand
GGCGGCCAGCGCGGTTATCCAGCTCGGTACGCACCAGCACGGTACGCGTTTCCGGGTCGATGGTCTGGCCAACGTAGATCAGCTTGCCGGTCAGTTTTTCATTACCCAGGGCCGGCACCTCGATGCTGACCGCCTGACCGGCCTTGACCTGGCCGACCTGCTGTTCCGGCACCTGCGCCACTGCCCACAGACGCGACAAATCGGCGACCACGAACAGGCTATCGGCCGGTTGCACCACCTGGCCCTGCGCCAGCTTGCGCTCGACAACCACGCCGTTCATCGTAGCCACCACGGGCGTCACGGAATTGACTTCACCCACCTTGCCCAGGCGTTCGATGGCAGCCTGGCTGACACCGAGCAGTTGCAACTGGTCGGCCGCCGCCCGCGTTTCGGCCTGCGAAATCTTGTACTCGCTCTCCCGGCGCTGCAGTTCGGCCGCACCGATCACGTCGGCCTCGAACAAGGCCTTGGCCCGCTCGGCATTACGCCGATTCAGTTCGAGCTGGGCCCGCGCTTTCAGGTAGGCCAGTTGCTGCTCGGAGAGCTCGCTGCTGTTCAGGCGCGCCAGCACATCGCCTCTTTTGACATCCTGGCCCAGCCAGGCATCGATTTCCGTGACCCGCCCGGTGATCGTGGCACCGATGCGTGCCAGGCGATGCTCGTCGAAATCGATGCGCCCGGCCACCCGCAGGGTCTCGACCAGGGGCAGGGATTTGACGTCGCCCAGCTTGAGCTGCGCCAACAGTTCCGGCGACGGTGCGACGATCATCGGATCCGGCACCTGCTGGGCCGCTGTTTTCTGGTCTTCCTTGTTGCAGCCAAGCAGCAGGGCGCCTACCAGGGCCAAAGCCAGGGCCTTCTTCATACGTGTGTTTTTCATTCCCGATTTCCTCGCGGGCTGGCCCGCAATCGTTCGATATCGACCCAGGCGGCTGCCAGTTCGAAACGGGCAGTAATCAACTCGGCGCGCGCTGCCCGGAAAACCCGTTGCGCGTCGAGCACTTCCAGAAAGCCGCGCTCACCGAAGCGGTAGGCCGCCTCGGCAATCTTCAGCGCGTTTTCGGCCTGACGGACGATGCCCGATTCCAGTGCCGTAACCTGCGCCAGCGCAATGTCGTATTGCTGATAGGCGACCGCCAACTGCTGCGCCAGCGAAAATTCCTGGGCGGCCAGTTCATGGCGGGAGCGCGACAAATTGGCCGAAGCCTCGCCAACCGGGCCGCTGCGCCGATCCCACAAGGGCAGCGTAACCACCACACCGAGGCGCGACGTCCGCATGTCCGGGTCTTCGTCATAGCCACCCTTCAAAGCCAGGCTGGGCCAGCGTTGGCGCCGCTCAAGCTCCAATTGGCGCTCGGCACGCACCACCTCGGCGCGCGCCCGGGCCAGGGTTGGACTGCTGCCCGGCAAGGCTTGGCGCACGGTATCGAGCGGCGGCACTTCCGGCACATCACGCAGGGCACCGCGCAACTCGAATTCAGCCGGCAAATCGGCACCGACGCTCTGCCGCAGGTAGGAATGCGCCTGCTCCGCCCGGAAACCCGCAGCCTGAACAACCTTCTGGGCATTGAGCAATTCGGCGTCGGCCTTGACCAGCTCGAAGCGCGCCGCCTCGCCGGTCTCCACCCGCAGCGCGATCCGCGAGCGAACGCTCTCCATCAGACTCACGTCTTCCCGGGCATTGCGCAGTTCGGCCTTGCGACGCAGCACTTCGTAATAGCGCAAGCGAACATGGGCCAGGGTATCCGCCTCGAACGCCTGCACTGTCGCTGCACTGGCCTGTGCCCCGGCTTCCGCCGCACCAATGCGCGCACTGCGCACCCAGGGCATGTCGAGCGGCTGGGTCAGCATCGTGCTGCGCGCATCGCCGGAACTACCGCCGACAGCCCGCGAACGGGCCGTTCCGGCCAAGTATTCGAATTCCGGATTGGGAAAGGCTCCGGCGCTGCGCACGGCGTGACGCGCGGCAACCGCCTGTTCCCGCACCGCCATCACACCGCGACTCGATTCCAGCGCCAGGCGTTCCAGATCGGGCAAGGCATATTCCTGACCGGCCGCCTCGACGACAGTGGCCAGCAGGAGCCCGGACAGGAAAGCGAAGGTTTTATTGCGCGGCAACATGATGATTTTTCAGAAAACGATGTACTACGGTTAGCAATTCGACTGAAAACAAGGCATGAACGCCCCAGACCGACGAAAAACAGCCCACCTGGCAGCACACGCCGCACAGAATTCAAGCAAGTGGAATGCGGGCGTTGCACAAAGTTGCACAGCACTTGTGCAACGCACCAGGGTCAAACTATAACAGACTGTCAGTTTCGCGTCAGTTTTTGGTCAGCAAATAGTCAGTTATCGAGCAGCGAGCGCGGCGATGCGCTCTTCCAGCGGCGGGTGGGTAGCGAACAAGGCCATGAAACCGCCCTTGCCACCGGCGATGCCGGAAGCTGCCATGTTCTGCGGCAACGGCTCGGTATGCAGGTTACCCAGACGACGCAGGGCGTTCTGCATCGGCACGGCCGAACCCATCAGGCCGGCGGCACCGGCATCGGCACGGAATTCGCGCTGTCGCGAGAACCAGGCGACGATGATGCTGGCCAGGATGCCGAAGACGACCTCACAGATCATGCTGGTCACCATGTAGCCAATACCCGGGCCGCTGCTTTCCTCGTCATTGCGGCGCAGGAAGCTATCGACCACGTAGCCGACGATGCGCGACAGGAAAACGACGAAGGTGTTCACCACGCCCTGGATCAGGGTCAGCGTCACCATGTCGCCGTTGGCGATGTGTGCCACTTCGTGGGCCAGCACGGCCTCCGCTTCCTCGCGGGTCATGCCCTGCAGCAGGCCGGTCGACACGGCGACCAGCGAGCTATTTTTGGTCGCGCCGGTCGCAAAGGCATTCGGCTCGCCATCGTAGATCGCCACTTCCGGCATCGGCAGGCCAGCCTTGCGCGACAGGCGCTCGACGGTATCGACCAGCCAGACCTCGGTCGAGGTGCTCGGATGCGCGATGACCTGTGCGCCGGTACTCCACTTGGCCATGGTCTTCGACATCAGCAGCGAAATGAAGGCACCGCCAAAGCCGATCACGGCAGCGAAGGCGAACAGCATGCCGACGTTGAGACCGTTGGCGGTCAGGAATTTGTTGACGCCGAGCAGGCTGGTCACGACGCTGAGTACCAGCATCACGGCCAAATTGGTCAGCAGGAACAAGACAATGCGTTTCATTGATTTATCCTCCAGAGCGAAACGGCCCTGATGGTAGAGCATTGCCACAACCATAAAAATCGGAGCAAAATTGAGCATCACTTCGATTTTTCCTGCGGAACCCATGACCCCACTCAATTTCAAGCACCTGCACTATTTCTGGGTCGTTGCCCAGGAAGGCAGCATCACCCGCGCCGCCGAACGCCTTGGCGTGGCGATCCAGACCATTTCCGGCCAGCTTTCCTTGCTCGAACGACAACTCGGCAAGGCACTGTTCAACAGCCAGGGGCGCGGCCTGGTACTGAGCGATGCCGGTCGGGTCGCCCTAGGCTACGCCGACCAGATATTCCAGCTCGGCGACGCGCTGATCGATGCCGTCCAGCATAGCGAAAGCGAGTCCACACTTCGCCTGCGCGCAGGCATTTCCGACGGCATCCCCAAGCTGTTGGCTTACCGCTTGCTATCCACCGTCACCGAAATGCCCAGCGACGTGCGCCTGATCTGCGACGAGGGCGAGTTCGAGAACCTGCTGGCCGATCTCGCCCTGCACCGCTTGGACGTAGTGCTGACCGACCGTGCCGCGCCGGTTGGCGGCAACCTGAAAGTGTTCAACACCCGGCTCGGCGATTTCGCCACCGGCCTGTTCGCCACGCCCGCCCTGGCCGAGCGTTACCGTGCCGATTTCCCGAAATGCCTGGATGGCGCGCCGATGTTGCTGCCCACCCGCCACAATGCCCTGCGCGGCCGCATCGACCGCTGGATCGAACGCACCGGCATCCGCCCCAAAATCGTCGGCGAATTCGAGGACAGCGCCCTGCTCAACACCTTCGGCCGCGGCGGCCTGGGCATTTTTCCGGCCCCGCTCGTCCTCGCCGAACAGATCGCCCAGCAACTCGATGCCCAGGCGCTGGGTGCCATGCACGGGGTCAGCGAGCAGATTTACGCCATCTCCAGCGAGCGGCGCATCCGCCACCCGGCTGTCGAAGCCCTGTGCGCCGCAGCGCCGCAGGAGGCTGCCGAGCCGGGGGTATAATTTCGCCCCCCAACGCAAAACAAAGAAAATCCCCATGTCGCTGTTCCGCAAGACCGCCCTACTCCTCGTCAGCCTTGTCCTCGCCGGGCAGGCGATGGCCCAGCAGATGCCCGTTCCGCCGTCGCTCGCCGCCAAATCCTGGCTGCTGCTCGACATGGGCTCCAACCAGGTGCTGACCACCGAAAAGCCGGACGACCGCCTCGAACCGGCCTCGCTGACCAAGCTGATGACGGCCTACCTGACCTTTGCCGCCATCCACAAGAAAACGCTGGCCATCGAACAAGCCTTGCCGGTTTCCGAAAAGGCCTGGCGCACCGGCGGCTCCAAGATGTTCATCCGCGTCGATACGCAGGTGCCGGTCGAAGACCTGATCAAGGGCATGATCGTGCAATCCGGCAACGACGCCTGCGTGACGCTGGCCGAAGGCATTGCCGGAAGTGAGGAAAACTTCGCGCAGATGATGAACCGCGAAGCGCAGCGCCTGGGCATGAAGAACAGCCACTTTATGAACTCGACCGGCCTGCCCGATCCCAACCACTACACCACGGCGCGCGACCTGTCGCTGCTCGCCTCGGCGCTGATCCGCGATTTCCCGGTCGAGTACGGCAAGTACTACTCGATGAAGGAATTCCGCTACAACAACATCACCCAGCCCAACCGCAACCGCCTGCTCTTCATCGACCCCACGGTCGACGGCGTCAAGACCGGCCACACCGAAGCGGCCGGCTACTGCCTGATTTCCTCCGCCCTGCGCGACAAGCGCCGCCTGCTCTCGGTCATGCTCGGCACCGCCTCCGACAATGCCCGCGCCAGCGAGTCGCAGAAGCTGCTCAACTGGGGCTTCATCTCGTACGATGCGGTTGCCGTCTTCGCCAAGGATCAGGAAATCGCTACCCTGCGCGTCTGGAAGGGGGCGCAGAGCGAGATCAAGGCCCGTTTCCCGAACGACCTGAGCATCGCCGTACCCAAGGGCTATGCCGACAAGGTCAAGTCCGAGTTCGTCGCCGAACCGCGCCTGATCGCACCGATCGAAGCCGGGCAGAAGCTGGGTGTCGTCAAGGTCAGCATCGAGGACAAGCCCTACGGTGAATATCCGGTTACCGCCCTTGAAAAAATCGAACTCGGCAATATCTTTATTCGCATCATCGATACCATTCGCCTGTGGTTCAACTAAGCGCATGCCCCCCTACGTCGCCGACCCCGTTTATCTGAATGGCCGTTTCCTGCCTCTGGCGGAAGCGGGCATTTCGCCGCTCGACCGCGGCTTTCTGTACGGGGACGGCGTCTATGAGGTCATTCCGGTCTATTCCCGGCGTGCCTTCCGCCTCGACGAGCACCTGCAACGCCTGCAGGCGACGCTGGACGGCATCCAGATGGCCAATCCGCTGTCGGCCGAAGGCTGGAAAACCGTCGTTCTCCAGCTGATCGAAGCTGCCCCCTGGGATGACCAATCGATCTACCTGCAGGTCACCCGCGGCGCCGACGACAAGCGCGACCATGCCTTCCCGCCGGCCAGCGTACCGCCGACCGCCTTCGCCTTCGCCTCGCCGCTGGTCACCACGCCGGCCGAGATCCGCGCCAAGGGGGTTGCCGCCATCACCGTTCCCGACCTGCGCTGGTCGCGCTGCGACCTCAAGGTCGTCTC
>CAZDRS010000154.1:2170-5964 GCA_964507585.1 uncultured Dechloromonas sp. | reverse complement strand
TCGGCATGGCGCTCGAAGGCAGCGGCGTGCCGACCCGCATCGTCGGCGACATGGAGGCCGCCGTGCGCTGGCTGGCCGCCCAGGTCCAGGCCGGTGACTGCGTATTGCTCTCCCCGGCTTGTGCCAGCCTCGACATGTACAAGAATTATGCGCACCGCGCCCAGGTCTTCATCGACGCGGTGAAGGGGCTGCAGCCATGATGATTGGCGCCCTCGACGCCCCCCGCCGCCAAGTGGCTGAAATCGACTACGCGCTGTTGTGGAGCGTGCTGATCCTGCTCTTTGCCGGCCTGGTCTTCGTGTATTCCGCCTCCATCGCTATCGCCGAGGGCGGCCGGACGACGGGGCATCAGCCGGCGTATTACCTGATTCGCCAGGGCATCTTCCTGTGCATCGGCCTGGTCGCCGCTGCGTTCACCTTCCAGATTCCGCTCAAGTTGTGGCAGCGTTATGCGCCCTACCTGTTCATGGCCGGCGTCGTGCTGCTCGCCCTGGTGCTGATCCCCGGCATCGGCCGCGACGTAAACGGCGCCCGCCGCTGGATCTCGCTCGGCTTCGCCAACCTGCAGCCATCCGAGCTGATGAAGTTGTTCGCCGTGCTTTACGCCGCCGATTACACCGTGCGCAAGATCAACGTCATGCATGACCTGAAGCAGGCCTTCCTGCCGATGTTCGGTGCCATGGCCGTGGTCGGCATGCTGCTGCTCAAGGAGCCGGACTTCGGGGCCTTCGTGGTCATCATCTCCATCGCCATGGGCATCCTCTTCCTCGGCGGCCTCAAGGCGCGCCTGTTCGCGATGCTGATCGTCGGCCTGCTCATCGCCTTCACGATTATGATCATCGTCTCGCCCTACCGGCGCGACCGGGTGTTCGGCTTCATGGATCCGTGGGCCGACGCTTTCGGTCGCGGCTACCAGTTGTCGCACTCGCTGATCGCTTTCGGCCGCGGCGAGCTGTTCGGCGTCGGCCTCGGCGCTTCGGTCGAAAAGCTGTTCTACCTGCCGGAAGCGCACACCGACTTCCTGCTCGCCGTGATTGCCGAGGAGCTGGGCTTCTTCGGTGTGCTGGCCATCATTGCGTTGTTCGCCATCCTCGTCCAGCGCGCCTTCGCCATCGGCCGCCAGTGCGTGCAGCTCGACCGCCTCTATCCGGCCTTGGTTGCCATGGGCATGGGTGTCTGGTTTGGCGTGCAGTCCTTCATCAACATGGGCGTGAACATGGGCCTGCTGCCGACCAAGGGCCTGACCCTGCCGCTGATGAGCTTTGGCGGTTCGGGGGTGGTGGCCAACTGCGTAGCCTTGGCCATCTTGTTGCGAGTCGACTGGGAAAATCGCCAATTGATGCGCGGGGGCAAGCTATGAGCAAGACCATCCTGATCATGGCGGGCGGTACCGGCGGTCACATCTTCCCGGCCCTGGCTGTTGCCCAGCAGTTGCGCGATGCCGGCTGGCGCGTTGTCTGGCTGGGCAATCCGGAGGGCATGGAAGCCCGCCTGGTGCCGCAGCACGGCTTCGAGATGGTCTGGGTCAAGTTCTCCGCCTTGCGCGGCAAGGGCATCCTGCGCAAGCTGCTGCTGCCACTCAATCTGCTGCGCGGCTTCTGGCAGGGGCTGAAGGCCATGCGCCAGGTCAAGCCCAACGTCGTGCTCGGCATGGGGGGCTACATCACCTTCCCGGGCGGCATGATGGCCGCGCTGACCGGCGTGCCACTGGTGCTGCACGAGCAGAACTCGGTGGCCGGTCTGGCCAACAAGGTACTCGCCGGTGTTGCCGACCGCATCGTGAGCGGCTTCCCGAACGTGTTGAAGAAGGGCGAATGGGTCGGTAATCCGGTGCGCCCTGAAATCGCCAGGATCGCGCCGCCGGCCGAACGTTTTGCCGAGCGCAATGGCCCTCTGCACGTGCTGGTCATTGGCGGCAGCCTGGGCGCGCAGGCGCTCAACGAAATCATCCCGCAGGGCATGGCCCAGCTGGCCGAGAACGAGCTGCCGCAGATCGTCCATCAGGCGGGTGAAAAGCATATCGAGGCACTCAAGGCCAATTACGCCGCCGCCGGCGTCCAGGCCCACTGCGTCTCCTTCATCGAGGACATGGCCGGCGCCTACGAGTGGGCCGATCTGGTCATCTGCCGGGCCGGTGCGCTGACCATCGCCGAACTGGCAGCGGCAGGTGTGGCCAGCATTCTGGTGCCTTTCCCGCACGCCGTGGATGACCACCAGACGGGCAATGCCAAGTTCCTGGTCAACGTCGGCGGCGCCTTCCTGCTGCCGCAAACCGAATTGACGCCGGACAGCGTTGCGCTGATCCGTAACTATTCGCGCGCCCAGCTGCTGGAAATGGCCGAAAAGGCCCGCAGCCAGGCCAAGCCCGACGCTGCCGAAGCCGTCGCCCAACTTTGCACGGATATCGCCAAATGAAACACAAGGTCAAGAACATCCACTTCGTCGGTGTTGGCGGTTCGGGCATGAGCGGCATCGCCGAAGTGCTCGCCCACCTCGATTTCAATGTCAGCGGTTCCGACATCGCCGCCAGCGCGACGACCCGCCGCCTGGAAGGCGAAGGTGTCACGGTGATGATCGGCCATGCCGCCGCCAACGTCGCCGGCGCCGATGCACTGGTTGTGTCGACGGCCGTCAAGGCCGACAATCCGGAAGTGGTCGCTGCCCGCGAGAAGAAAATCCCGGTCGTGCCGCGAGCCCAGATGCTGGCCGAACTGATGCGCCTGAAGAGTGGCATCGCCATCGCCGGAACGCATGGCAAGACGACGACGACCAGCCTGGTGACCAGCATCCTGGCCGAGGGTGGCATCGACCCCACCTTCGTCATCGGCGGCCGGCTGAACGCCGCCGGCGCCAACGCCCGCCTGGGCAGCGGTGATTTCCTGGTGGCCGAGGCCGACGAATCGGATGCGTCCTTCCTGTTCCTGTCGCCGGTCATCTCGGTCGTCACCAACATCGACGCCGACCACATGGAAACCTACGGCCACGACTTCGAGCGCCTGAAGACGGCCTTCGTCGATTTCCTGAACCGCCTGCCGTTCTACGGCGTGGCCGTGGTCTGCGGCGATGACGCCAATGTCCGCGACATCCTGCCGCGCGTGCCGAAGCAGATCATCACCTACGGCCTGTCGAAGGACAACAACTTCTACGCCGAGAATGTTGTTGCGGCCGACGGCCAGATGCGCTTCGACTGCGTGCGCGTCAATGGCACGACGACCCGCCTGTCCATCGTACTCAACACCCCGGGCATGCATAACGTGCTCAATGCTCTGGCTGCCATCGCCGTCGCCACCGAAGTGCAGGTCGCCGACGAGGCCATCGTCAAGGCGCTGGCCGAATTCAAGGGTGTCGACCGCCGCTTCCAGCGCTATGGCGAAGTGGCACTGCCGGCTGGTGGCAGTTTCACGCTGGTCGATGATTATGGCCACCACCCGGTCGAAATGGCCGCCACCGTGGCCGCCGCCCGCGGCGCCTTCCCGGGGCGCCGTCTGGTGCTGGCTTTCCAGCCGCACCGCTACACGCGGACGCGCGATTGCTTCGAGGATTTCGTCAAGGTGCTGAGCACCGTCGATGCGCTGTGCCTGGCCGACATCTACGCCGCCGGGGAAGCGCCCATCGTTGCCGCCGACGGCCGTGCGCTGGCCCGCGCCCTGCGCGTTGCCGGCAAGGTGGAGCCGGTGTTCGTCGAGGATATCGCGGCCATGCCGCAAACGATCATGGATGTCGCCCGTGACGGCGACGTGGTGTTGACCATGGGTGCCGGCTCGATCGGCGCGGTGCCCGGCAAGTTGGTGGAA
>CAZDRS010000154.1:0-2070 GCA_964507585.1 uncultured Dechloromonas sp. | reverse complement strand
GAGGTTTCCCTGAACAGCGGTTCGCGCGTGCTGGCCGCGCTGCAGGGGCAGGGCATCGACGCCCATGCCTTCGATCCGGCCAGCCAGACGCTGGACGACCTGAAGGGCTACGACCGCGCCTTCATCGCGCTGCACGGCCGCCACGGCGAGGATGGCACCATCCAGGGCGCTCTCGAAGTGATGCACATCCCCTACACCGGTTCCGGCGTGCTCGCCTCGGCACTGGCCATGGACAAGTTCCGCACCAAGCTGATGTGGCAGGCCGCCGGCTTGCCGGTTCCCGAATATGCGCTGCTGACCGCCGATTCCGACTTTGCCGAGATCGAGGAGCAACTCGGCCTGCCGCTCTTCGTCAAGCCGGCCCGCGAAGGCTCGTCGATCGGCGTCACCAAGGTCAAGGCACGTGGCGAACTGAAGGCGGCCTATGAAGAGGCCGCTCGCCACGATCCGCTGGTCATCGCCGAAAAGGGTGTGATGGGCGGCGAATACACGGTGGGCATCGTTGGCGATGAAGTGCTGCCGATCATCAAGATCGTGCCGGCGACCGAGTGGTACGACTACGAGGCCAAGTACAACCGCGACGACACCCAGTACCTGTGCCCCTGCGGCCTGCCGGAAGCCAAGGAAATGGAAATCCGCCAGGGCGCCCTGGAAGCCTTCCGCATCCTCGGCGGCCGCGGCTGGGGCCGCGTCGATTTCCTGATGGACGAAGAAGGCAATCACTATTTCCTGGAAGTGAATACCGCCCCGGGCATGACCGATCACTCGCTGGTGCCGATGGGGGCCCGCGTGGCCGGCATGGAGTACCCGGCGCTGGTTCGTCGCGTCCTCGAACTGGCGGCGAACGACTGATATGTTGAAACGACCCCCACGCTCGCTGCGTTCGCTGCCCCCCAAGGGGGCGCAGGCCTCCCTGGGGACGGCCCGGCGGGAGGCCTGATGCATGTGGAACAAACCGCACCTGCTCAACGCCATTGCCGACCTGCTGATGCTGGTCGCCGGTGCCGCGTTGCTGGCCGCCGCCGCGGTCTGGCTGGTGCGCGTGCCGTCGCTGCCGGTGCGGCATGTGGTGTTTGCCGAAGCCTTGCCGCACACCAAGCGCGGCGAAGTGGAGCAGGTTTTGCCGCAGGCGCTGAAGGGCAATTTCTTCAGCATCAATCTGGAAACCGTGCGCGGGGCGCTGGAAAAGCTGCCTTGGGTGCGCAAGGTGGATGTGCGTCGCCAGTGGCCGGATCGCCTGGAGGTGCGCATCGAGGAGCACAAGCCGGTGGCGCGCTGGGGCGAGGGGCGGGGCGAACTGGTCAACAGCTTCGGCGAGGTCTTCGCGGCCAGTCTGCCGGAGGACGAGGCGAGCGGCATGCCGCTGCTCTTCGGGCCGCTTGGCACGGCGCCCGAGGTGTTGAAGGAGTACGGCGAACTGCTCGGCGCCTTCAAGTCGGTCGGCGAGATGCCGGTGCAGGTGACCTTGTCGCCGCGCCTGGCGTGGCAGTTGAAGTTGCAGAACGGCATGCTGGTCGATATCGGCCGCGAGCAGCCGAAGTCACCGGTCGGCGTGCGGCTGGCGCGGTTTATCGAGGTTTATCCGGAGATGGTCGCCAAGCGGGCGGCCAGGCCGGCAGTGGTGGATTTGCGGTATCCGAATGGCTTTGCGATGAGGGTCGCGGCCGAGGGGAAGGGAAAGTAAGCATATGAGCAGGGACAACAAGGATCTGGTCGTCGGTCTGGACATCGGGACGTCGAAAATCGTCGCGCTGGTCGCCGAGATCAACAACGAAGGCCAGCTGAACGTGATCGGCATGGGCTCGCAGGATTCACGCGGCCTGAAGAAGGGCGTCGTGGTGAACATCGAGGAAACGGTGCACACCATCAGCCGCGTCATCCAGGAAGTCGAGCTGATGGCCGACTGCAAGGTGAGCAACGTCTATACGGGCATTGCCGGCAGCCACATCAAGAGCTTCAACTCGAACGGCATGGTGGCGATCAAGGACAAGGAAGTGACGCCGTCCGACGTCGAGCGGGTCATCGAAACCGCCCGTGCCATGCCGATTCCGGCCGACCAGGAAATCCTGC
>CAZDRS010000153.1:0-5986 GCA_964507585.1 uncultured Dechloromonas sp. | reverse complement strand
GTAAAAGCAAACGTTGCCAGTGGATGATTCGCATCGGCTCCATTCAAAGTCGCAATACCACTACTGAAGGCCAGAACCGGAACTGTCGATGCCCCACCGATGGAAACAGTTCCTTTGCCAGTGTTATCGGTCACGGTAACCGGCTTGGCAAAACTAATGCCCGCCGTGCTTGACCCCCGGTAGTTAGTCAGCGCCGCGCTCCCGCCGTTAGCCTTGGCCGTGATCGTCAATTGTGCAATGGGCTGGCGATCATAGGTAAAGGATGCACATCCTTGCGTGGTGACCGTCGTATCCAGATGGTGCGCGTAGAAACGTCCGATATTGCCACTCTGGACTCCCACCACATCCACCGTACCCATGTACGCCCCCGATTTCAATCGAGGTGTGAGTTTGATAATCCCCACTTCCGGCCAGGACAATGTCGAGGTTCCCGAGCCATTGCTGAAAGAAAAATCGTTTACGGTTGTCAGCGTCGGATTGTTCGTCAGACCGAGTCCTGCAGCAAGCGCCTGATCCAGCTTGACGCCTTCCGGGCTCGATTCGCGACCGAAGTTTTTGACCGCTGTCGGGGTGGTGCAGTTGTTGCGGGCCTCCACCGTTACTTTGAACGGCATGCCAGCCGCTACGAACTTCGTTCCTGTTGCATCCGCAGCCGCCGGATTACTCACCGGTGTCGGCGACGTGTCGGAAACCCCCGTCACGACGAACGATGCCGGACGAACAACGACCGTAGCACTACCAACACGCGAGGTTGCAGCCGAATCCCGGACGTTGAGCGTCAACTTGCCTACATCGGCATATTTGACCCGAATTTTGGCTGTTGAGGCGCCGTCAAATGTGACGCTAACCGGCGTCGGCGATGAAGTGCTGGAAGGAGCGGTGGTCGACAAATTGGTAGAGGTCGCCCAGGTATCCTTGCTCAATTGCAATACTGTTGACGAATCTGCTGTAGTAGCAGGATCCGCATAACCGAACCAGAATTGCAGATTCTTCGATGTACCCGCATAACCGCTACTGCACGCCTTGATTTGCACATCCCCGGAGTCATCACAAGCCACGAATGACGGATTCGGGAAAGTCACACCAAACCCAGCCGTTGCGGCTGAAACGGTCAAATTACAGGATGTCGACGCATTGGTTCCTGGAACCACACACTCCGAAGCGTATGTCGCAGGATTCTTCAAGGCGGGCCAAATCGTTTTGGTCTGATCAATATCCAGCGTAACAGTTCCGGCAGTTCCCTGGCTCAGTTGCAGGGTGCCTTTGCCCCCAATGAGTTTTACCGTATCCCCGCCCACCCAGCCGGCCGGCTTCAAGGTGACATAGACGTCACCATTGAATTGCGTACAGTTCGGCGCCGCATCCGTGCAGGCCGTCACCTTGATGGTCTTCGCCTGGCACGTATCCATCGTGGACGGATTTTCAAAGCGAAAATGATCGATCGCTGCCGTGCTGGCGATCATTTTGGTGGCGCAGACCTGAAGATCGTCAATTTCATGGATGTTCTTCGATCCCCCTGTACCGGCGGAAAATGATAACCAGAAATTATCCGGAATCGACGGCAGTGTAACTGCCCCCCAACCCGACAGCCCCTGCAGGGCAGTCATCAGGTTGAAAAAGGGAACATGGGCGCTATAGCTTGTTCCGCCATCGGTACTGCGCTCGACCTGAACCCATTGCTCACCGGGCACCCGGGAATCGATGGTAATCCGGTAGATATCGCCTCGCCCGCCACCGGAAGTGATGCTGCTGGTCGAACCGAGAATCGGAGAAAGCGAGGTCGTTCCGGCAACATAGGGGTAGCCTTGCGCATAGGAACTCCCGGTTCCACTCGAATAGAAGGAGTTCGATGGCCCCCGGATGGCAATCGAGTTAGTTCGAGCCCCTGGCCCCAGATAACGGTTTTCCGACGCATTCGAGAAGTTCCCGTACTCATCGATCCCCACCCCCAGCCAGCCACCGGCAAATCCTGGCGTATTGGCTGGCGAATTGTACTGGGCATACCCCATGGAGCCACCACTACCACCGGCAACTGGCGGAACCGAAGCATCCGAGAAGATCGTCACAATACCGTCCGCCCCCCCCGTGCCACCACCATTCGGGTAGGCATACTGCTTGAAGGAGACCACGACGTTATTACCTGCTGCCGGAAAATAGCGCTGCAGAATCGCCAAGGTGGCCTGATCGTTCTGGTTCTGAGTTAACTGGAGTCGCTGATTTCCGGCTGAAGTATTGATGGCAGGATTAAAGCCCCCTTTGGAATTGCTGGTTACCCAGTCCGCCCCCAGACTGGTTCGATTGAAATTATCCGAAAAACAAATCGCAGTTGGCGCCGGTGTGATCGCAACGGTCTGTCCGGTATAAGTACCACTCGCTCCGGAAGCCGTTCTCAAGCCCGTCAATCCGTCGCTCGCCACCTGCTCGTACGCAGCAGCCAGACGGACACCGGACGAACCGGAATATGCGCTCGTTGCAACCGCCGTCGTCATGCTGGCCTGCGGCACAATGGCAGAAGCCACTCCAGTCGTTCCGAAAAAGCTCACAATCATGCCGTTAGCGTAGGCCGCAGCAACCTCCGGCGCATAAAGTGTGCTTCCCGACCCAAACTGTCCTCCCGAAGCATTGATAGCTTGGTTGGTATCGACACCGGTTAGGTCAAGCAAAACCAGGGCGGCACGAACTGCTTTTGAAAACGACCAAGTATAACTGGCTGGCTCGCTATTCGAGCGGATTTTCCAGTACACCCGCTGCTGAATACCCGTCGTACTCTGGGCAATACTGGCGATCTCTGTCCATCCTGATGGCGGAGTAACAGTCGCGGTCGCGTCGTTCAGTGTCAGCTGCACCAGCAGCAAATCCGCCCTCAATGCCGCAGCAACAGGCGTTATGGCCAAAGACGAGGCTGTTCCGGTGCCCGTTGTCACCGAACTGGAACCGCTGACGCTGATGGCGGCAACACCTTGCACCGAAAAAAACAATAACAAAAATGACAGCCCCCACGACAGGAGCATCCGATACCGATTGCATTGGGATGAATACCAAAGCCTCAAATCCCGTGAAAATGGCACGTTATGACCCATTATCGTTACTCCCGGCGCTCTGCTTGGCGAGTCAACATTTAACAAAACCCATACGGTGCGGCCTGAAGCCTACAGACTCTGGCTGAAACACTGCGTTCAACATAACCTGCACTGCCAACACTACTCCCGGTCAGAACGCTAACTGACGTAAGGCTGAAAATATTGATCAACTCGGAATCCGAGTACGCGGCCTGCACACAGGTGACGGTTACCGTAAACGCATCGATCGTCAGTGCAGTAGGCGAAACCGGGCAAGTGCTGGCCGCACTGGCGATTCCCCATTCCAATCCTGCACGTGCGGCCCAATAGGCGCGAGATCCCTGAACATCCTGCGCTGAAGTCAACTGCTGCGTATTGGAGAACGAGACCATGAAAACCCCCAAGGCCGCCAGCACCACCAGCAGAAACAGGGCTGCAATGGCTGCGAACCCGCCATGGAATCGATGGATGGCATTTCTCATGGCGTATTGTTCACATGGACTTCATGCTGCAAGGTGACCGTCTCACCGCTCTCCGCCAACTGCAAGACCATGCGCACCAGGGCATTTCGCTGAAGATCCGATCCGCTGTAATCGAATGTACAGGTGGCATTTTTTGCAACGATCGGCCCCGTTGTCGGGCAGGCGCTCGCAAAACTGTTACTGGTAACGGTTCGCCGCAAAAAACCTCCGCTGCACACATAGGCCACCACTTTCTCGGCAGCCGGAACCACATGAAAACGATTGCTGCCCGAAGCCAGTGGAAACTGCTTTGCAGCGATACTGAGCGGCGTCTCTAGTGGAGTACCCGTCTCTGTACCCACACTGGAAACCTGCGCTGTGTTGTCTCCAGCATACGCGCTGCTCCCCGCAATTCCGAGGTTATAAACAACCACGACATCACCGGCGACAATTCGCTGATCTGCCGGCAAGGCACTGTTGCTCCCCAACATGTTGAAAGAGGTATCCGCCGTATCGAAATCCAGACTGCTACCATCCCCCAAAACCTTCTCCGCAGTACGGTAACGCCCCCCTGTCTTGGTTGGAATGAACTCAATACATTGCTGGTCAGCCGACGTGCGAATGCTGTTGGGTAGGGCCTTGTGAATGTCACGTGCGATCCGGCGGACGGTCGTATCCGCCACATCGGTTAAAGCAGCACGCCCCGCACTGGCCACATAAGCATCAATAGGGGCCTTCATAAACACCGCAACCATGGCTCCGATGATCCCCAGGATGACGATCACCATGATCAATTCGATCAGCGAAAAGCCCTGTTGACACCCCCTCCGACACGATTGCGTGCGCATCTTAATAACTACCCCGATAGCCAACTAGACTGATGGCTCCCTGCGGCCCAGTAACCGAAACCACAACCCGCTTGACGCTAATCGAGCCAAGCGTCACGGTAGTTACTGCAACGGCAGGGGAAATGTCGTAGCTGGAGAGACCAGATACCGCAACACCGGACACATCGACAACACCGCCAGATGTTGCATAACCATTGAAATCATCAACGCAATCATAGAGATTCCGAGCCCCACCTCCGCCAAAACCCACCACCGAACTGCCTGGGGGTTTTGCATATTCCTTAAGCAGAATCTCTTCCAGCAATGACTCGGCAACGGCCACCGTTTGCTTGCGCACCAAGGGGTCGGCACTCGATTTCACAACCGTATTCGAGACCAATATTATTCCCGCAACACCAACCCCAACCACGACGATGAAAAAAATCAGTTCGACCAGCGAGAACCCTTTGTTGTGCGACCTATTCATGCACATACCCAGTGGTCGCTTCGACGGTAATCGTTCTGGAAACCCCACTAACCTGGAATGTCTGCGTACTTTGCGCAGCCCCCGTTCCTGCGACCGTTATGGGTTGCCCCAGTCCATCGAAGTAAAAGGCTGTCGGTAGGCTTGAAGTACTGAAGGAAACTCCGGAATGTGCGTTGAGAACAACGGTTCCACTTTCACCCTTCGGCCCCACCAATGTACCGGGCGTGCTGCAGCTATAGGTTGCGGGAAGGGATGAAACGCTGAGCGTCACCGATGAAGCGGAGAAGCCAACGCAGACAGTACGCCGCTGCGCGATGGCCGTCTTTTGGGCATAGCGCAGATAGGCCAGCGTTTCGTTATGAAAGCCGTAGGCATCAATATCGCTGGAACTTAGGATACGTGGCGCCGCAAATATGGCGACAATCCCTACCAGCAGCATAACGACTATCAACTCAATCAAGGTAAAGCCGGATTGCCACACTAGCTGGCCTCTCCCTTCATGGGGAGTATCCCGTAGCTGAAGGTTAGGTTGTTGTCTTGACCCCATGTGTTTAGTGCTTTGCGGCCACAACATGATCGAGATGATCATAACGCCGACGCTCACCAGAGTAACAACGACTTCCACCAACGTAAAACCGCCAAATCGGCGTGTAAATGGCAGGAACCCGCCTCTCGGCGGGTTCCTTAGCCAGCTTTCCACGCGAAGAAAAACGCCCTTAATTACCAGCACCGATGGCCGTGTAAGTCGCCGTGTAGAAAGTCGTAGCACCAGTAGCAGTCAACTTCCGAATTTCACAAGTTGCCGTCGTACCATTTGTGGCAGTAGCAGTATTGGCCGCCAGATAGTAAGCCGTTGCGCTAGCTGTCGTTCCCAATGTCAGCGAGGGAACCAGCAGAGTACCAACCGTTGCGCAATCTGCAATCTTGACACACTTGTTTGTCGTAACAGTCTGATTTGTTGCAGCACACCCACCGTAGTTGATCGACGATGCAGAAGCCAAACCACCAGCAACCCCCTGAATGGCTGCCGTTTCCGCATCAGAACGCAAGTCGACAAACTTCGGCAACGCAGTTGCTGCCAAAATACCGAGGATGACGATCACGACAACCAGTTCAATCAGCGTAAAACCCTTTTGCATAGCTTTCATTTAA
>CAZDRS010000152.1:0-5989 GCA_964507585.1 uncultured Dechloromonas sp. | reverse complement strand
TGGCCTTCCTGGTCGAGGTGGCGGATGACACCTGCTATCTGATCGTCGATCTGGAAGATGCGGCGCGTCTCGGTTTCGTGCCTTACAAGGATGCCGAATGCCTGCTTGGCGATTTGGCCGGGAGCGCGGTCAACGGCGGTCGCCTGGCCCATCTGCACGATCCCAAGGAGCGCCTGGAGTACCTGCGGGCGAAGGCGATCGGTCGCTTGCTGGAGAGTGCGGCGGCAGTTTTCCTGGAGAACGAGGACGCCATCCTGTGCGGTGAATTCGACGACGAATTGCTGGAACAGTCGCCGGTCGGCATTCCGTTGCAGGCGGTCTTGAAGGTGGCCAAGGAGACGATCTACACGGCGCGTCCGGCGCTGGAGATCGAAACGGCCGGTTTTGAGGTACTGGGTGCCTTGTTGGGCTTGTTCACCAATGCCGTCGAGGCAAAGGCAGGGGTGCCTGCGGCGCGTTTCACGACCCGCGAGCGGATGTTGATGAAGTTATTGCCGACGCAGTTCCTCGGCCATGGCGGCGAACCGGATGCCGACCCTTACGTGCGCTTGCTGCAGGTGGCCGATTTCGTGGCCGGGATGACCGATTCCTATGCTGTGGATATGTTCCGCAAGCTCAAGGGTTTCGATCTGCCGACCTGAAGTTTTCCCAGGGCGGCTGCGGGTTGAACAGGCGCTCCAGTTCGTCGAGGAAAACACGTACTTTGGGCAGGCGAACCCGGCTCGGGGTGTAGCAGGCGTAGAGCTGGCGGCCGAAGCCGGTGAGTGGCTCGTAGTCGTTGAGCACGGTTTGCAGGCGGCCGCGCTGGATTTCCGGGCCGGCCAGGTAGGTCGGCAGGATGGCCAGGCCGTGGCCGGCGAGTACTGCGTCGAGCACGCAATCCAGGTTGTTGAAGCGGAAGCGGCTGGCAATCGGCACGCTGATCTGTTCCCCCTGCTCGCCGAGGAGGTCGAGCGTGCGGCTGGTTTCGGCTTGCAGGTAGCCGAAGCAGGGGTGCCAGGCCAGTTCGCTGGGGTGCTCGGGGCAGCCGTGGGCGGCGAGGTAGGCCGGTGTGGCGCAGAGCACGCGGCTCAAGCTGACCAGCCGCTTGGCGACGGCCTCGTCGGGCGGGGCCTTGGTGTGGCGCAGGGCGAGGTCGATGTTGTCGTCGACCAGGTCGACCAGTTGATCGGTGAGGATCAGTTCGCAGTCGAGTTCGGGATATTGCTCGGTGATGCGTGGCAGCAGCGGGGCGATATACAGCCGGCCGAAGGTGATCGAGGCGCTGACGCGGAGCAGGCCGCTTGGCGTGTCGCCCAGATTGCGCACGGCGATTTCGGTGCTGGCCACGGCATCGAGGGCGCGCAGGGCGTGCTGATGGAAAACTTCGCCGGAGGGCGTCAGCGCCAGCTTGCGCGTCGAGCGTTCGAACAGCCGGACGCCGAAGCTGCGTTCGAGTTCGGCGATCTGCTTGCTGACCTGTGCCCGCGTGCAATCCAAACGGCGCGCTGCGCCGGCCATACTGCCGGTTTCGACGACCCGGACGAAACTTTCCCAACTGCTCAGCCAGTTCATTTGTCAATTATCCGTTGACGATATGGTGCGAATTATGGGCTATTTGGTGTGCAATTTGGCGACTATAGTTCAGGCTAACAATCAACAGGCATAACAACATGTTTCGTGCATTGAACCGCCCCGACATTCTCGTCACCGCCCTGGCCGCTGCCGGGATAATGATGATCTCGATGGGTATCCGCCAGTCGCAGGGGCTTTTCGTCGCTCCGCTCAACGATACGACCGGGCTGGGTATCGCCACCATCAGTTTTGCGCTGGCCATCGGGCAATTCACCTGGGGCGCCATCCAGCCGCTGGCCGGCGCCATTGCCGACCGCCATGGGCCGCGCATCGTGCTGATCGCCGGCATTCTGATGCTGGCGATTGGTTGCGCGCTGACGCCGTACATGGGCTCGGGTTTTGGCCTGGCCGTTTCGCTTGGCCTGTTCTGCGCCATGGGCTCCGGGGCGAGCAGTTTTTCCGTGCTGCTCGGCGCCGCAGCGCAGCGCATGCCGGCCGAGGCGCGAGGGGCTGCATCGGGGCTGATCAACGCTGGCGGTTCCTTCGGCCAGTTCGTTTTTGCCCCCGTTTTGCAAAAGCTGATCCAGAGCCTGGGCTGGGTCGGATCGATGTGGGCGATGGCAGCTACCGCGCTGCTGGCCTTGCCGCTGGTTGGCAAGCTGACGCAATCGACGCATGCGGCGCATATTCAGGATAACGACGAGGGCGGGGTGCTCAAGGCGATTGGTACGGCGATGCAGGATCGCAGCTACCTGTTGCTGCATGCCGGTTTCTTCACCTGCGGTTTTCACATTGCCTTTCTGGTCACCCACCTGCCGGGCGAGGTGAACCTGTGCGGCCTGCCGCCCTCGGTGGCCAGTTGGTCGCTGGCCATCATCGGCCTGACCAACATTTTCGGCAGCCTGTATGCCGGTTCCTGCGTTGGCAAATATCGCAGCAAGTACGTGCTGGCCGTGATGTATGGCTCGCGGGCGCTGCTCGTGGCCTGGTACCTGATGATGCCGCGCACCGAATGGACGTATTACGTCTTCGCTGCCGGCCTTGGTTTTACCTGGTTGGCAACCGTGCCGCCGACGGCAGCCATCGTCGGCAAGCTGTTCGGCATCCGCTATCTGGCAACCCTGTTCGGCATGACCCTGCTGTCGCACCAGATCGGCGGTTTCCTGGGGGCTTGGCTGGGCGGGCTGGCGATTACCCAGTTCGGCGATTTTGGCTGGATGTGGTACGCCGACATGGCACTGGCCGCCGCAGCTGCCGTACTGAACCTGCCGATCCGCGAGGCGCCGGTGGTTCGTGCTGCGCCGGCTACAGCCTGATTATTTGAGGCGATCGAGGAAGCGTTCGCGCGCTTCGACCAAGGCGGGCAGGGCGCTGTCGTCGACCAGTGCGCGGCAGGACTGATAAAAGTCGTCAAAGGCCGCCAGTATCGTCTTTTCTTCCAGCTTGCGGCGCAGGCCGGGCTTGTCCTCGCGGGGCGGCGGATTGAGTGGCTTGAGCACGGCATAGCGCGGGATGATCTGCTGACCGCCTTCCTCGGAGGCGGCTGTGAGCGGGCCGGTTTTGACGAAGATCTTGCCGTTGTATTCGAAACGGTCGCCGATGGCGAGGTGCTGCAGTTTCATGTCGCGTTGTCCAGAGAGGGGTGGCGAAGTTTAGCCGATTTGGCTCTTGCCAAAAAACGATTACTGTACAAAAATACAGTCAATGGTTTTTAGCGGAGTCAGGCCATGAAACTCACGCCTCGTCAGCAGGAAATTCTCGATTTCATCAAGAACACCGTCGAGGTGCTCGGTGCACCGCCCACCCGGGCGGAAATCGCCAGTGCCTTCGGTTTCGCCTCGCCCAATGCGGCCGAGGATCACCTCAAGGCGCTGGCCAAGAAAGGCGCCATCAACCTGGAGCCGGGCTCGGCGCGCGGTATCCGGCTGGTCGAACAGCTGGGGCTGCCGCTGATCGGCAGCGTCGCCGCCGGCTCGCCGATTTTGGCCGTCGAAAACGTCCAGGCACGCTATGCCTTCGATGCCGGCATGTTCAATCCCAAGGCCGATTTCCTGCTCAAGGTGCGCGGCCTGTCGATGATCGATGCCGGCATTTTCGACGGCGACCTGCTCGCCGTGCACAAGACCAACCAGGCCCGGGATGGCGAGATCGTCGTGGCCCGGCTCGATGAGGAAGTCACCGTCAAGCGCCTGCAACGCAAGGCCGGGTATATCGAGCTGATTGCCGAGAACCCGGATTTCGAGCCCATCATCGTTCGCCCCGGTGAGGTCGAGTTCGCCATCGAGGGCATTGCTGTCGGGTTGATACGCGGAGCCGGTTCCAAGCTGTGAGCGCCTTGCCGTTGCCGGTCGCTTTGGCGGATGTGCTGGCCAGAGGCGATGTCTGGCGCGGCGATACGCTGGCCTCCCTGCCGGATGCCGCCATCCCCAGCGGCCATGCCGAACTCGATGCCGAATTGCCGGGGGGCGGTTGGCCGCGGGGTTGCCTGAGCGAGTTTCTGGTCGAGCGCAACGGTATTGGTGAAATGAGCCTGTTGCTCCCCGCGTTGGGCCGCCTGTCGGGCGAGGGGGGCTGGTTGGCGGTGGTGGCACCGCCCTGCTTGCCGCATGCGCCGGCCTGGGCGGCAGCCGGTGTGGCACCTGAGCGTCTGGTGATCGTTCGTGCCGGCCGCGATGTGGCATGGAGCATCGAGCAATTGCTGGCTTGTGGTGGTTTTGCCGGCGTGCTGGCCTGGCCGGGCGATGGGATCGACGCCAAATCCCTGCGCCGTTTGCAGGTAGCGGCTGAAGGACGGCCGGTATTTGCCGGCCTGTGGCGTTCGGTGGCCTCGGCGGATACCCCGTCGCCGGCGCCCTTGCGGGTGGCGCTGGCAGCCGATGCGGGTGGGTTGGCGGTGCGTATTCTCAAGCGGCGCGGTCGTCCGGCATCGCGAACGGTGCATCTGCCGTTCTTCGTATCCATTCCTCGTCCCGGGAGACAAACACGTGTTGTGGCTGGCCCTGCACTTTCCCTGGCTACCGATCGAGGCCTTGCCGCTACGCCAGTCGCCTAGCGCTGTCGTCGTGCGCGGCCGGGTTGTGGTGGCCGATGCCGAGGCAATGGCCGCCGGTATCTGCCCCGGCCAGAAATTGTCGACAGCGCTCGGGCTACTCCCCGGTTTGGCCGTTTTCGAGCGCGATACGGCACGCGAGCAACAGGCCCTGGCGAGCCTTGCCTGCTGGGCCGGGCGGTTTACACCAACAGCCAGCCTGGCACCGCCGAATGAACTGCTGCTCGAAATCGGCGGCTGCCTGCGCCTGTTCGGCGGCAGTCAGGCTATTGCCGCCGCGGTTGTCGCCGGTTGCGCCGAGCAGGCCTACGCGCCGGCCTGGGCGATTGCGCCGACCCCGCTGGCCGCCCGCTGGCTGGCGCGGCAGGGGGATGGCTGGTTGTGTGCCGACCAGCCGTCGCTGCATGCTGCCCTTGCCACCTTGCCTTGCGCGCTGCCCGCTTGGCCGGCCGAGGTGCATGCCCGTCTGGAATCCTTCGGCCTGCGCCAGCTTGGGGCGTTGCGTACCCTACCCACAGCCGGGCTGCGCCGACGCCTCGGCAACGGGCCAGTCGACGATCTGGCACGGGCTTGGGGTGAGATGCCCGATCCGCAGCCAGCTTTCCCATTTCCTGAACACTTTGCGCTGGATCTGGAACTGCCGTCGCGCGTCGAGCATGCCGAGGCCCTGGCGTTCGCCGGCCAGCGCCTGTTTTCGGCCTTGGCCGGGTGGTTGCATGTCCGCCAGTTGCGGGTACGGCGCTGTACCTTGCGCTTGACCCATGACGATGGTACCGGCACCGACCTCAGCCTGGGTTTTGCCGAACCGGCCAGCGATGAAGGGCGCTTCCTGCGCCTGTTGCGTGAGCATCTCGGCCGCTTGGTCTTGCCGGCGCCGGTCGAGGCGGTACGCCTGCAGGCTGACGAGGTCACGGAAAATGTCGGGCGGAGTACCCATCTGTTCGAGCAGGCGCCAGAGGGCGAAGGGGCTGCTGCCTGTCTGGAGCGGCTACGCGCCCGACTCGGCGAACGCGCTGTCCAGATGCTGACCCAGGTGGCCGATCATCGGCCGGAGTGCGCCAGCAGCGAGCGTGACATCATGGCCGCCAGCCTGGCGCTTACGAGCAAAGTCGCACCGCTGCCTGAACGGTCGCGCCCCCTGTGGCTGTTGCCGACTCCGCAGGCGCTGGCCGAGCATGCCGGTCGGCCGCATTGGCATGGCCCGCTCCGGCTGCTGTCGCGCCCCGAGCGCCTGGAAAGCGGCTGGTGGGATGACGGCGAGCAAGATGCTGCCGGCGATGTGCGGCGCGACTATTTCGTGGCCCGCAATCCGCAGGGGCAGTGGGCGTGGGTTTTCCGCGATGCCGGCGGCTGGTTCCTGCACGGCCTGTTCGCTTGAGCGCGGTG
>CAZDRS010000151.1:0-6010 GCA_964507585.1 uncultured Dechloromonas sp. | reverse complement strand
AAACAAGCGGGAAGCAATCGATGGTGAAGATCGCTCTTCCCGCTGTACCGATGGTTTTTATGTCCGGCTACACCTCATAGTTATCGGTGTTTGCGGTAAAAAAATACTTAGGAGAAGCAGGCGCCGATTTACTTGAGCGCCTGCGCAAATCGAACTTAGATAACCGCTTTTGAAGGCAAGAGCATCCACCAGTTTGTCGCATGAAGCCTTGAACGAAGTTCGCCAAGCAAATCCGCATCGACCAGGTCCTCTGTGACGTCGTCCTCGATTTCAGAAATGAAATCTTCCCAGGGGATTTCGGCATTCCACTTGCGTGATGAGTATGCGTGCGCAGTTTCTTTTACCGCCAATTGCAGAGCAGTTGCCAAATAGCGGTCGTTGTCCCTTGGGGCACCTGGTGCATGTGACTCAACTGCTGCATGCGATTCATGTGGTGCATGTGGTGCATGTGGTGCAGTAAAGGCTGTTGATTGTGCCGTTGGCTCCTTACCACCCCAAAAATTGCCATTCGGAGCTGAATTGATCGGCTGATCGAATAGCGATCTGACCTCTACTGGGGGGGGGCTGATGTATGAATAGGCAGATGGATCCTGATCTCCTAGCGCGTCAGCGAGATACCAGTAGTGACAGGCCTGATTGGGGGGCTTGGCGGGCCTTTTCACGGCGAGGATGGGAAGTTCGGCCTTGGCCCGTTTCAGTGAGGCTACGGAAATTGTTGGGGTGAGCCTATTGGCCACGGAAACAATGGTTTGATAGGGGAGGCCGCCAGTAGCCAATAGTTTTTTCAGAAAGTTGCATGCCGTTGCCAATGCGTTGGTGTTTTCGACGTAATCTCCACCATTGCATTCGACGTTGCGCAAAATTGCTTCCGGTGCGCCTTCTAGCTGAATTGGATTCCATACAAGGATCGAGGTATTGAACTGTTCGCCGTAGAGTTCGAATTGATGAGATTCGACTTGGTAGGCAAATCCTCCTTCAATTGGACCAATGTTGCTTTTTGCGCGAACTAAAACGCAGCTATGTGGTGCATTGTTACCTTCGGTCTTTGCGCCTTTCACCGCCAGTATGACGATACGCGCTACTGCGGTATACGCGAGGCTACCGGTGATTCGATCGATAAGGTCCTTCCCCTTCGAACGCTTGTTAACGTGCGTGATCCCGAGAATTGCAATGCCGTGCTCTTCGGCAAAAGCCACCAAAGGCTCTAGTGCGCGGCGTACCTCAGCATTTTTATGTGAGTCTCCGCCGACAACCTGCAGAATCGGGTCAATGATGATCAAGCTAACATTGCCTATCTCCGCCACGCGCTGCATCAGACGTTCGATATCTTTTGCAGGATTGAATGCGCGCTCGTGACCGTTTTCTTCTGTTCCGGTGAGGACGAAGACGCGTTCCATGTTTGCACCAGCGGCAATCAAGCGTGGAATGATTGTATCCGCTAGCCCATCCTCGCAAGTCCAGAACACTACGTTTCCAGCCGGAGCCTCCGTGCCGTCAGGCCATCGACCACCTGAATTTCCACGTGAAATTGTGGCCGCCATTACAACGGCAGCGCCTGTTTTTCCTGCACCTGGTTGGCCTGCAAGCATGTGGAGTTTTCCTGCCGCTAACCAGCCGAACCAAATCCATTTGATCGATTCAGGGGGAATGGTCGCGGCAGAAACGATTTTGACACGCGTGCCGAATGCTGAAGGCAGGACGTTGTTGGCATTTGGGAAGCGGCGTGAGGGCGGTGTCGTCGGAATCATTGCTCGCTCCCGATCGGCTTAGCCAACTCTTTTCGGAGATCGCCAACGCGCCAACGCGTTGTACGCAATCCAATGCGATGGGGCGATGCCAGTTGGCCTGCGCGAACTCGACGCCAAACCGTAGCGGGAGAGCAGCAGAACAATGCGCAAACAACGTGAAGTGAAACGAAGGCTGATTCCGGTAGGTCATCAAACACTGACAGCATTGGATGAACCAGGGCGCGAACTGAGGGGGGCGGCTCTGTTGAACGGGTGGTACTTGAGGACATGTTGTGCTCCTAGGTGAATCCGCTTGGCTGGTTAGCTGCGGAATGGAGCGCAAGTTATTGAATTTTTGTGCGATTGTGGGATAAGCGAGTGCTGTGCGCGAAAGCGAGTGCTATACGCGTGTATTACGAGGATTCTTGTCCATTTTTTTACGTTTGGATTTCCAGCGGTAGATGCGATCTTCTAGATTTTTGATGGTGCAATGTTGAGGGGCGCTTTTGAATGACTCCCATTGAAAACCATCGCCCATGTTACTAGTAATGATTGACCCCTCAGTGCCGCATTGTGCGAGTAGGCGCAACATAACTTCGGTTGGAGTTAGGGATGGGCTTTCGCCTAAAATCTGATCAATCAATACGGCCAGTCCGTCTTTCTTTTCGCGTTTGGGCTTGATTGGTTCTTGCGGCTCGATGCTTTTTTCATGGGCAATAGCGGGTAAAGTTCCCGGCTTGTGCTCGCTCTCAAAGGCAAACGGAATACGCTCATCCTTTAGGAATCTGGTCAAATCGTCTTGGTAAACAGAGCCTGCTTTGATCCAATACTTGAGTTGATCGGGGGTGGCGGTCTTTTCCGTGTCGTGCGTTGGTAATGGCAACGCGTGTCGCCATTTGGGATCCCATAGGCGCAGAACATTGTCTTTTGCGGCGAGGGCAACTTGTCTGGATAGATAGTGCATCTCCGCGCTTCTGTTTGCCATGACCGAGTCACAGTTGGGTACCGGCGATTTCCAAGATTTAGAGAATGCTTGGTATATTGAGCAGTTGCCACATGGTAGCTTCCGGTCGCAAGGGAATTTGTTTGCGGCAATAAGATGAAATACTTCTTCAAGCTGATAGAGCTGGCGATCTGGTAGTAGTAGGTCAGGGATAGTCATCGCTTTGGTTTTGCGTTACTTTCGAACAGAACTTTGCTCCGGGTAGTTCTCTACCCTCTCTTCGCATAAAGGCGTGAGACAGTTTAGCGTTGATCTTGCTGGTAGACTTGCCGTGCAATGATTAACTTACTATCGAGGCAGGAAAGCGCATGAAATCTGTGTACCTAAGCGTGTACTTTTCTCAACGATCGAATAACGGCGAATCAGTAGTGGCGTGGGATCACCCACGCCACTACTGATTCAGATCCAATTTGGAATAGCGGCGCTTATCCATGCTACCAGCCAGCCGGTTCTCCTCGCTTTCCTCGACCGCGCTGGCTCGCCGCTTCATCCTTGGCTGGTTGGCCCTCGTGCTGGTCGCCGTGGCCGTTGGACTCTACCTGCTGGAGAGCACGCTGGAGCAGCAACGCCAGCGCACCCTGCTCGAAACCGAGAACATCGCCCTGCTCGTCGAGCGGGATGTCGAAGCCACGCTGGAAAAGATCGACCTGCTGTTGCTCGATGCCGTCGATCACTATGCCGAACACCTGCGCCAGGGCAACCTGAACATCTCGGCGCTGGATCGCTTTCTGCTGAATCAGCGCCAGCGCGTGAAACCCCTGGTCGCCATCCGCATTGCCAATGCGGCGGGCAAAACGATCATCGGCCTCGATGGCGGCTCAGGTGCCAGCGTGATGGTCGATGACCGCGAATATTTCAAGCGTCTGCGCGACGACCCCGGACTTGCTCGCGTCATATCGCGCCCCGTCCGCGGCAAGATCAGCGGCAAATGGGCCATCATCATGGCCCGCCGGCTGCCCGACGTGGACGGCAGGTTTGCCGGCATCGCCTACGCCAGCATCGGCCTCGATCATTTCCAGCAGCAGTTTGCCGCCATGCGCTTCGGATTGGATGGTTCGATCGCCTTGCGCGACGCCGAGCTGGCGCTGCTTGTCCGGGTGCCGGCCAATGATGCGGCCGTCTTCCAGGCCGGGGCGACCCAGTTGTCGGAGGACTTCAGGACGGCGCTCGCGGCCAATCCGCAGGGGGGCACCTATGTTTCCGGTGAGACCAGCCTGGATGGCGTGCGGCGCAAACATGTCTATCGCCAGAACCCGGAATACCGCTTCTACATCAACGTCGGTGTTTCCGAGGCCAGCTACCTGCAGCTCTGGCATCAGCAACGGCGCGGCATCCTGGGCTTGCTGGCGCTGTTCATTGCGCTGAGCGGCGGGGCGGTGTTCATGCTGCACCGCTATGCCGGCCGCCTCGCCGAGCGCGAGCGGGTATTGAGCACCATTTTCGACACCTCCGACGGCGCCATTTTCCTGGTCGATGCGCAAGGGGTGATCGTCTTTGCCAATGAGCGCATGGGGGCGATGTGGGGCATCCCGGTGGAGCGCCTGGTCGGCAGCGAGTACGTGTCGTTGATCCACCCCGAGGAGCGCGAGGTCGGCCGGCAGAAGATGCTCAAGCTGATGGGGAGCGAAATTCCCTTCGTGCGGCTCGAACGCGAGTATGTGCGCCAGGATGGCTCGATTTTCTGGGGCTTCCTGTGCGGGCGCCGCCTGCTCGACGAGTCGGGCAAGCTGCTTGGCCTGGTCGGCCTGATTGCCGATATCGACGAGTCGAAACGCAACGCCCGCGAGCTGGAGGTCTATCGCCAGCGCCTCGAAGATCTGGTGCGCGAACGCACGACGCAACTGGAGCAGGCCAAGGACTCGGCCGAGGCGGCCAATCGGGCGAAGAGCGCCTTCCTGGCCAACATGAGCCACGAAATCCGTACCCCGATGAACGCCATTGTCGGCCTCGCCCACCTGCTGCGCCGCGACAACGTCACTCCGCAGCAGGCTGACCGGCTGGACAAGATGCTCGGTTCGGCCGAGCACCTGTTGGCCATCATCAATGACATCCTCGATATTTCGAAGATCGAATCCGGCCGCTTGATACTCGAATCGGCGCCTTTCCGCATCGTTGATGTCGTCCAGCGCCTGGTCGGCCTGAATGTGGACAAGGCGACGGCCAAGGGGCTGCATTTCCGCACCCAGGTCGGCAGCCTGCCGCCGGTGCTGGTCGGTGATCGAACCCGCCTCTGCCAGGCGCTGCTCAACTACGTCGGCAATACCATCAAATTCACCGAGTCCGGCAGCATCGTCTTGCGTGCCACGGTGGTCGAGGAAGATGTGTGTTCGCTGCTGGTGCGCTTCGAAGTGGAAGACAGCGGCATCGGGATTGCCGCCGATGTGCTGGAGCGCCTGTTCCGCCCCTTCGAGCAGGCCGACAACTCGACCACCCGCAAATACGGCGGCACCGGTCTCGGACTGGTCATCACGCGCCACCTGGCCGAGTTGATGGGCGGCCAGACCGGCGTCAGCAGCGCGCCGGGGCAGGGCAGCACCTTCTGGCTGACGGCGCGCCTGGGCAAACCCACGGCAGACCAACTGGCGATGCTCAGTGCAAGTGCCGGCACGGCAGCGGTGGTGAGCCCGGGCCAGGCCCGGGCCTGGCGCATCCTGCTGGTCGAAGACGACCCGCTGAACTGCGAGGTGGCGGCCGAACTGGTCAAGGAAGTCGCCGGCCTGCCGCTCGACATCGCCGAGGACGGCGAGAAGGCTTTGGCCAAGGTGCAGGCAGTGCATTACGACCTGATCCTGATGGACTTGCTGATGCCGGGCATCGACGGCCTGGAGGTGACCCGTCGCATCCGCGCCTTGCCGCAATATGCGACCACCCCGATCGTTGCCATGACGGCCAACGCCTTTGCCGAAGATCGCCGGCGCTGCCTGGATGCCGGCATGAACGATCATCTGGCCAAGCCGGTCGATCCCGAGCGCTTGCGTGCTGTCCTGCAACGCTGGTTGCCGCAGCCGTTACAATGAGGCTTTGGCGCTTGCCGCCAGCCAGTTCGGGAAATACGTATGTCGGGAAATCTATTCGTCGTCGCCGCTCCGTCGGGGGCAGGCAAGACCACCCTGGTTCGCCTGCTGCTGGAGCAGGAAGGCAGCGTGCACCTGTCCATCTCCTACACCACGCGCGGGCCGCGCCCCGGTGAGCAGGACGGGCGCGAATACCACTTCGTCGACACGGTCGAATTCCAGGGCATGATCGCCCGCCACGAATTTCTCGAATGGGCCGAGGTGCA